>JAESPT010000270.1 GCA_016765515.1 Sneathiella sp.
CCGCCTTTCAGGAAAGCGAAACTCGATTTCGGGACTTTGTGTCAGTGTCCACGGACTCTGTCTGGGAAACTGACGAGAATAACCGATATGTATTTTTATCCCGAGATATAAATGCGGGTTATACGCTAGATATGAACCAAATTCTTGGTAAAAAAAGATGGGAAGTTGAGGGCGTTGATCAAGAATATGGGGATTGGGAGGAGCACTGGAACGCGCTAGCCAACCGCAAACCATTTCGAGATTTCGTTTTTAGGCGAGTGGATACTGAAGGACGGTTGATCTACTGGACGGTGAGTGGGAAACCAAGGTTCGATACTAATGGTGAATTTTGTGGCTATCGAGGATCCTCAGCCGATATTACGAGCGAAGTTGAAGCACAGGCTGAAACAAAAAAAATAGAAGAAAAACTTCGGCAATCCCAAAAGCTTGAAATAGTGGGTCAGCTGACAGGTGGTGTTGCTCACGATTTTAATAATCTGCTATCAGTCGTGATGGGAAATCTGGAATTGATTGAAGAAAAAGGTGTCTTGCAGGAGAAGGATGCGAAACATCTGTCTGATGCCATAAAAGGAGCAGAACGAGGGGCCGAACTTACCCATCAGCTTCTTGCCTATTCTCGCCAACAAACTCTTAGTCCCACGGCAGTGCAGCCGAGCAATGTCATATGGGAAATGTCCAATATGCTGGAACGGGTGCTGGGCGGGCCAATTACTCTAAAGACTTTCCTTCGTGATAATTGGCCTGTGTTGATCGACCCGGCAGAACTTGAAAATGCTCTCCTTAATCTCGCAATAAATGCGAAAGATGCCATGCCGAGTGGCGGTGAGTTAATTATCGAATGTTTTGATATCCATCTTGATCAGGAATATGTCGAGGCGGTGGAGGATTTGAAAGTCGGTGATTATGTCTGTGTCGTTGTTGCGGATACGGGCGAAGGAATTCCAGAGGAAATTCGGGGCCGCGTTCTCGAGCCTTTCTTTACAACCAAGGAAGTTGGTCAAGGGAGCGGCCTCGGTCTGAGTATGGTCTACGGATTTGTAAAGCAGTCCGGCGGACATATCAGTATTTATAGTGAGATGGGGCAAGGCACGTCCATTCAGCTATATTTACCGCGGGCATTTGTCGCTGAGGAACAAAAAGAACTGAAAAAACCCTCTGAGCTTAAAATTGGTAATGGCGAGCTTGTTCTGGTAGTCGAAGACAATTTACAAGTGCGTCAACTCGTCGTCTCACAACTCAAGTCACTCAGCTATGAAACAATGGAGTGTGAAGACGGTCCGACCGCGCTTTCTATTTTGGAAAATGAGCCGATCGATATGCTGCTATCTGATGTGACTCTTCCTCTTGGCTTGAACGGTCTGGATATTATCAATTTTGCTCAGGAACAGTACCAGAATATGCCTAAGTTACTTATGTCTGGCTTTACAGGCGATGCTATCCGAAATCAGGAGGATCTCCCAGATAATGTGGAAATTCTGTATAAGCCTTTCACAAAAGTACGTCTCTCTGAAGCGCTTGATCTCGCTAAAAAGCAGAGACTGAAGCAAGATGCTTCAGTCTCAACAGAGATTGACAAACAAAATCCCGGTTAGGCTTTGTATCCCAGCTTTGAAAGCGGTAATTCTCGCTCTCGCTTATTCGTTGCATTGAAGATTGCGTTGACAACTGCGGGCGCAATTGGCGGCGTTCCGGGTTCACCGACCCCGCCAAGTGGGCGACCACTCGGTGCAAGATGGACATCAATTTGCGGACAGTTCGCAAGGCGAACCATGTCATAGTCTGGGAAATTGCTTTGAACAACTCTACCATTGTCAATTGTGACCTCGCCGTAAAGGGCGGCGGAGAGTCCAAAGATAATGCCACTCTCCATCTGAGCCTTGACGGTGTCAGGGTTGACGACAGTACCGCAATCGATAACACAGGTTACTTTGTCAACAGAGAGTTCTTTGTCTTCACCCACTGTGACTTCGACGACTTGGCCAACAATAGATCCGAAAGACTCGTGCAGAGCGACACCGCGGCCTCTTCCTTTGGGAAGCGGGCTCCCCCAATCACTTACCTTCAGTAATTTGGTCAGAACACCGATAAAATCGTCATGCCCTTGCAAATGAGACAGTCTAAATTCTAAAGGGTCCTTTTGTGCGGCTGCGGCAAGTTCATCCATAAACCCTTCAGTGAAGAAAGCGTTGTAGGAATGACCGACACTACGCCAATATCCGATGGGAACCGGCGTTGGCGTCGGCACATGTTCCATGAGCATATTGGGAATTCCGTACGGAATATCCGCAGCCCCTTCAGATGTGGTGTTGTCAGGCATATCGGAATCTGCCCAGGGCAACATCCGTTTTGTAAACGACCGGGTTACGGAGGGGCTGGCAAGACGATTTAGCCAACTGGTTGTTTGCCCCGATGTGTCCAGAGTTGCTTTGAAATCCGCCAGAGCTGCAGGACGATACATATCATGCTGAATATCGTTTTCACGGGTCCAGATCAGCTTGACAGGGCGTCCCTTCAACGCCTTGGCAATTGTCACGGACATGACAACGAGATCAACTTCAATGCGCCGACCAAAGCCGCCGCCCAGAAAGGTCGTATTGACTTTCACATTTTCAGCCGGGACATCGGCTGTTTTCTCTGCGAACCAACTGGCCAACGTAGGAGCCTGATTTGGTAACCAAACCTCCACATTATTGTCGCCCACTTGCGCCGTGCAATTCATGGGTTCCATACAGGCATGGGCGAGGAAAGGCGCTTTGTAGCGTGCTGTAAGAACCGTATCACTCGCTTTAATTTCGGAGGCTGCGTCTCCCTCATCCGTATAGGATCGTCCATCATCTCCTTTGAGGCTCTCTTCATACAGGGCAAAGATTTTATCCGTTGAAAGGTCCGCATTTTCTCCTTCATCAAATGTGACAGGGAGAGTTTCAACTGCCTTTTTTGCGCGCCAGAAACTGTCTGCGATGACGGCCACTCCGGTTTCAAAGCGGACTGCTTTGATAAAGCCAGGCATATTTTTAACGGCCGCCTCATCCCACGTGGACACAGTGCCGCCAAATACAGGGCAGAGCTTTACCGCAGCATAAGCCATATTGGGCAGAACAACATCCACACCAAATTCAGCTGTACCATCTACTTTTGAGGGGATATCCAAGCGTTGTTGGCTGGTTCCGATCAAAGTTCGCTGGTTTTCGGATTTTAGTGGAATATCACTAGATACTTCCTGCTTTGACGCCTGTTCAACCAGCTCACCGTAAGTCGCCGATTTACCAGTGCCTGAATGCGTAATGACACCTTTTTCTGCCCGGCATTCTCCGGGCGCAACATTCCAGCGTTCTGCAGCAGCTTTAATCAGCATAACCCGTGCCATCGCACCTGCTTTTTGCATGGGTTCCCATGCATTACGCACACTTGTACTGCCGCCGGTAGCCTGAATGCCCAGCATATTACTAACTTTTCTCATGCCCCATGCACCAACAGTCGCTTCACCTTTGTGGTGACCGTCAGAGAAAGGCAGAGTATCCATTAGAGCAGTTGCATTGGCATATACTGGGTCAACCGGTGCAGGTTCTGCTTTAACAGATGCAAAATCGACTTCCAGTTCCTCTGCAACCAGCATGCTAAGGGAGGTATAGACACCTTGCCCCATTTCTGCCTGCGGTATAGCAACTGTAATATTGCCCTCTGTATCTATTTTCAGCCAGGCATTCAGAGCATATTCGCCCGCGTCGGTCGTTGCTGACAGGGATGCGTTTTCCGGTGTGTCATCACTGAAGCCATATCCAATGGCAAGACCGCCGCCAACCAGACCACCAGCAATAAGGAATTTACGCCGTGTTAGTTTCATTTGCCCATGTTATGCCTCCGCTTTGAATTTTGCTGCCCGGTGGATCGCCTTGCGAATTCTAGGGTAGCTGCCGCAACGGCAAATATTGGTCATTGCTTCGTCAATTTCTGTATCGCTGGGATCAGGGTTTTGCCGAAGCAACGCACTTGCGGCCATGATCATGCCGGATTGACAATATCCGCACTGAGGAACCTGTTCAGCAATCCAGGCTTCCTGAACCGCTGTCAGTTTGGCTTCTCCCAGCCCTTCAATGGTTGTTATATTGGTGCCAACCGCGTCGCTTACAGGAAAGGAGCAGGAACGGATCGGTTCTCCGTCAATATGGACTGTACAGGCTCCACAAGCGGCAATACCGCATCCAAATTTTGTTCCCGTTAAATTTACCGTGTCCCGAAGAACCCACAGAAGAGGTGTGTCATCCTCAACATCTACAGTGTTGGTTTGACCGTTTATCGTGAGTGTCAGCATTGTTTTCCCTATCCCTACCTTACAAATGACCGCTGGTCATAATATGTCGGTCTATGGTAGGTTTTGTCAATAGTGGTTAGGGACTGAGGGATTGCCGCTTTCATTTTTTTAAGTTTCAGTGGATATTGCGCAAACTGTGTTGGCCTCGTAGGTAGGTAAGAGCTGGATGAATAAAATTGTAGTGAAGCGTGCGATAAATGATCGCCAGAAAGAAGCAAGAAGAGAGGCCATATTAAAAGGGGCGCGTGATCTTTTTACGGAAGCTGGATTCTTTGACGTCAGCATGGCGATGATTGCAAAACATTCTGGATTGGCAAAAGGAACGGTCTATCTTTATTTCAAAACCAAAGAAGAGATTTTCCTCGCCCTTTCCACGGAAGAGTTAGAAGCTTGGCTGGATGACTTTGATAGCAGATTGACGGTGTTGGCAGGTCCAATCGAAAATGCAGAATTCTTAGACATTTTGCAGAGGAGTTTTGAGGGACGGACTGCCATGCAACGCCTGTTGTCTTTATTGCATTTGGTGTTAGAGAAAAACATTACCTATGAAGAAGCATTTTGTTTTAAGCAGAACCTGATACGGCGAACGGATTTCACTGGTAAACTTATAGAAAAGGCTCTGCCATACCTATCGTGCGGGCAAGGCATTTCGGTTCTGACATTATTACAGTGTCTCGTTGTTGGATGGGTGCAAATGTCTGATCATTCTCCGGTCATTGAAAAAGTGTTGGAACACCCGCAGATGGCCCCTTTTAAATTCGATTTGCAAAAGAATCTTTTTGAATCCCTGTCGTTACTTTTAGCGGGACTGAAAGCAACAGCAGAATAATAGCAACCAAAAATCGAAGAATTTGCCCGACGTATCCTCAATCCTAAATATTTTTTCGGTTGGGGTCATGGTTACCAAAAATTAACCTGTCGGGACTAACTTTCACTCAGATTTTAATAAAAAGCGTCGGAATTATTTGTTTAACTCAATATCCGACCGAGAAAATTTGGAGGGGAAGCGTGAATATGTTTGATAGTGAGACCAAGGCTTCAGTGCATGGTCAGAACGGTAATGCAACTGTATCTCTTGTAAACGTTAATGGCGCAACAGATAAACTCAGTTTGGCGATTGAGAAAATCGGCGGACTGGATGTTCATACGAATTCAATAATCAAAACTGTTGAACAGGTTCGGGAATCTACAGGAAAATTAAGCGAAAAGCGTCGTGCGGCGACGGAAAGTGCGGAAAATGCGAAATTGACCGCGGCCCGCAGTCGTCAAGTCATGGATGAATCCGCTCGGAATATGGAAGATATTGCCCAGGCAGTTGAACGCGCAACGGAGAGTGTCAGTGCCCTTACAGAAGCGGCCAAACAAATTGCCGGAATGGTTCAATCCATTCAAGATATTGCGTCCCAGACAAACCTTCTTGCCTTGAACGCGACTATTGAAGCGGCGCGCGCTGGCGAAGCTGGTAAAGGGTTTGCTGTTGTCGCAGGTGAAGTGAAAAGTTTGTCGACCCAGACAGCGAAAGCAACGGACGACATTCGCCAACGTATTAACCGTCTTACAGATGAGATTGGCGCAATCATTAAATCAATGGATAGCGGAACGACTGCGGTTAAAAAAGGTCGATCCACCATGCAGGCGACAGTGAGTTCCATGGACGAGCTTATCCAGTCAATCGGCATAACAGCCGAGATTATGCAAACAAATTCATCACTTTCTGATCAGCAAGGCGTGGCCTTGGATTCAATTTCAGCTTCTTTGGATGATATTCAGACAACAAGCGGAGATACTCGAAGGGCCGTGGAAGGGGCTGTTCAGAAAATCGAACACTTGAAGGCGGGCTAATACCCAATCCTTAAAATATATAATAAGCGGTCAAATGTTGAACTGGATCGCTTATTTTATGTTCCGGCCAG
>JAESPT010000271.1 GCA_016765515.1 Sneathiella sp.
CGAAACATTTGGCGTTTCCTCAACGGAATGACCTGACTGTCGTTCAGCCTCAGCTTTACGTGCCATTCTGCCAACACCTGTCATTCTTTCAAAAAGGCTTGGCCCTTTTCGTTTTTTACGAGGCTCGGATACTTCTGCTGCGCTAGACTGGGCACCTGAATTGACCAAATTCCCAATTCGTTTTTCAACTTTTATTGCAGGGGGTGCTTTAAATGGAGCATCCGATGCATCAAGTTCAGAACCAACTCGATCACTCACTTCCATCTGTACATCAACATCGTCAAGCAAATCCGGTTCACGATTTAGTGCCAAACTGCTATCAGAAGCGTATGATTCAGTGGAGCCCACTTCAAATTCAGTAGCCACACCACTATCCTGCCCACTTAACATGGGCTGGCCAGCAGGAATGCCTTCTGGCACAGATGCACCAAATCCGGTTGCCGCAAGTGCCCCAGCGTCCGGAAGGGAAATATCACCTTGTCCTCCAGCCCAACTGCCACCAGTTTTTCCAGAATTTCCAGTAACCTTTAACAATGAAGTAACATTCGGTGCGACCAGATGCTGACTTTCAGCAGCATCAATACCTGTCGCAACGACTGAAACCCGCATGGGACCGTCCATAGACTGATCAAATGTCGAACCAACAATGATATTTGCATCAGGATCTACTTCGCTGCGAATACGATTTGCCGCTTCATCCAATTCATACAGAGTAAGATCCATACCACCGGTGATATTGATCAGAACGCCGCGCGCCCCCTTCATGGACACATCATCCAACAGAGGATTGGAAATAGCAGCTTCAGCCGCTTCGATAGCCCGATTTTCCCCGGTGGCTTCACCAGTTCCCATCATGGCTTTACCCATTTCACCCATGACAGTACTCACATCGGCAAAATCAAGATTAATTAAACCGGGCATCACCATCAGATCTGTCACTCCGCGCACACCGGAATGTAGGACGTCATCCGCCATATTAAAGGCATCTGCAAAGGTTGTCTTTTCATTAGCGATGCGGAAAAGGTTCTGATTAGGAATGATAATCAGTGTATCAACATACTGCTGAAGTTCTTCGATGCCGGCCTCAGCAATTCGCATCCGATGATTGCCTTCAAACTGGAAGGGTTTTGTAACCACGCCGACGGTCAAAATTCCAAGTTCTCTTGCCGCTTTCGCAACAATTGGCGCGGCGCCTGTTCCTGTTCCACCGCCCATACCGGCAGTGATAAAGCACATATGGACACCTTTTAAATGAGATATAATCTCATCGAGCGCTTCTTCAGCTGCTCCGGCACCTACGAACGGTTTTGAGCCTGCACCGAGACTAGAGGTCAACTCAGCCCCTAGTTGAATTCGCGCTTCGGCCAAATTTTGTTTCAATGCCTGTGCATCCGTGTTTGCTACCACGAATTCCACACCTTGAAGCTCTGATCTGATCATGTTGCTAACTGCGTTTCCGCCAGCGCCTCCAACACCCAACACCAGAATTTTTGGCTTCAACTCGGTTTGATCCGGTACTGACAAATTGATCCCCACAGCACTACCCTCCTTCTTTACGCAAGCTAACTCTTAATTAATACCAAATATTGTGGGTAATGGAACCCTTCTTCTTACATATTGATAAAATATTATCATTTTTTTTACCTCAAAAGTTCTCTTTGAACCAGTTTCCGATTCGAAAAAGGCTGTTTTTCGGTGGTTTTTCTTCAATCCCACGACCGGCGTGTTCGTCTAGTTTTTCTCGTACGGCAAAGGTCAACAACCCTGCAGCGGTTGCAAAGGCTGGCCCTCCAGTTGCATCCGCTAATGACTTGACACGTATAGGTTTACCCATTCGAACTTGTTTATCTAAAATTCGGCCTGCCAAATCCTGCACACCGGCCAGTTGCGACGACCCTCCAACCAGCACCGCACGACGTCCGGCAACCTTTTCAAAACCAGATGCGTTCAACCGATCCCTGACCATTTCCAGAATTTCCTCAATTCTCGGCTTTATAATTCCAACCAGCATTGAGCGAGGAACATGATTGGCAACATCCTGATCCGTTTCGCCGATCAGCGGAACATCGATAATTTCTTTCTCATCAGCCGGACTGGCAATTGCGCTGCCATAGAGTGTTTTCATTCTCTCGGCATTTACAAGTGTTGTGGAAAGGCCCCGCGCGATATCATTACTGACATGGCTTCCGCCGACGGGGATTACCTCATTGTAAACCATCTCACCATCATAAAAGACTGCAAAGGAAGTAGACCCACCTCCTATGTCAATAATGGTCACGCCAAGATCCATTTCATCTTCGACCAAAACTGCCAATCCAGAGGCATAAGGCGCGGCAACAATTTTTGCGACCCCCAAATGGCATCGTTCTACGCATGTCGTAATATTTCGAAGATGGCTATTTTGAACTGAAACCATATGCATGCTAACCCCCAAATTATCTCCATGCATGCCTAGTGGATCTCGTATTCCCTTGTTACCGTCGACATTGTAGCCTACGGGAAGAGCATGAATTACTGTTCTGTTTTCAGGTTTATAATTCGATTGCGCTTCTTTCAATGTACGTTGCAGGTCTTTCTCGCCTATTTCCTGTCCGGCAAGAGACATTTCAACTTCAACTGTCTGTGACGCAGGCTTACCGGCAGAAACGCTCAAATACACTTCACGGATGGTTTCTCCTGCCATCCGTTCAGCAGCATCAACGGCAGAGCGGATAGATTCTTCAGCCAACTCCATATTGGTAATCATACCTGCGCGTATTCCATGAGAGACCTGATGTCCAATCCCCTTTATCCGAAGGCCACCAGCTTCCTCAACCGCAACAAAGCAGCAGATTTTTGTGGTGCCGACATCCAAAGCCGTTATGGGTCCATTTCGTCCAATAGCCATACCAACCTAACTCACTTTCACTAATATCCGGCAAATAACACTCATGTCTCACTCTCCGCATCACGACGAATTTGAGCATCATCAGGCCTTAACCGCACGTAAATTCTATCTTTTGATCTAAGATCAATTGTCATCACGCTCTTATTCAAGATCTTTTTGTCTTGTTGCATCTTATCGAGCCCTGCCCATGCTTCAGAACTCCCCTCTTCAGGCAACAAAACAGTCACACCATTATCAAATTCCAGGTTCCAGCGGCGCTCTCTGATACGAATGGCATTTTGCAATCGAGTGAACAAAGCAGGCGTTTTTGCGAGCATATCAAACAATTCGGCAGCGTCTTTGTTTGCCGCGATACCAACAATTTTTGGAAGATAACGAAACTCTGCCATCTCACTTTTGGTAATAACAACACCGTTACGATCTATAATTGATGTTTTGCCGTTCAATTGCCATCGAGCGAAAGGTCTTCTTTCTGTTAATCGAACAAATATTTCATCGGGGAAACGGCGCATAACAGATGCAGTTTCCACCCATCCAAGCTGTTCGATGCGAGAACGAACGACTTCGGGATCGAAATCAAATATACTTCGACCGCGTTCAACTTGCAGAACCTTCATAAGAGAGTGTGGTGTCGTTCGATCCCGCCCGGTGACGCTCACCTCCTGAATTGTCATACCCAGTGACGCAAGTGCTTCCTCTTTGGTATCATCTACCCAAATCATTGCTTTTTGAATTAA
>JAESPT010000272.1 GCA_016765515.1 Sneathiella sp.
GCCCCGGCCCCCCGTACCGATATTCTGAAGATCGGCAATCGAAGATTTAGTCTGCTTGGCATATTCCTTTGACATGGGCATGCGCCAGACGCCTTCTCCCACATCCTGACCTGCGCTGAAAATCTGATCGGCCAGTTCATCATTATTTGAGAAAAGGCCCGCATTTTCATGCCCAAGTGCGATGATGATGGCACCGGTCAACGTCGCCAGATCAATCATGATTTCCGGCTCGAAACGTTCCTGTGTGTACCACAGCGCATCAGCCAGAACCAAACGCCCTTCCGCATCCGTGTTCAGGATTTCAATGGTCTGACCAGACATGGAGGTCACGATATCTCCCGGACGTTGGGCATTCCCATCGGGCATATTTTCAACCAGCCCGATAACGCCGACAACGTTGGCCTTTGCTTTTCGGCCAGCGAGCGCTTTCATCAGTCCGGTTACCGTACCGGCGCCGCCCATGTCCCATTTCATTTCTTCCATGCCAGGGCCAGCTTTCAGTGAAATACCGCCCGTATCAAAGCAGACGCCTTTACCGACAAATGCGATCGGGTTCTTACTGCGTTTATTGGGTGCGCCGTTCCAGCGCATGATAACAATCCGGCTTTCACGAGCAGATCCCTGTCCGACACCGAGCAGCGCCCCCATTCCCAGCCGCTTCATTTTCTCTTCGTCGAGTATTTCAACCTCAACACCCAAGCTTGTGAGCTCTTTGCAACGCTCGGCGAAACTTTCAGGATACAGCGTATTGGCGGGTTCACTGACCAGCTCGCGCGTCATGAACACGCCTTCTGCGATCGCTTCCATATCAACGAATGCTTTACGCGCGCCTGAAGAGCTTTTGCTGGCAACTGTCATGCGAAGCAAAGAAGGTTCGGCCGACGGATCTTCATCGGTTTTGTATCGGTTAAACCGGAAGTCGCTCAGTTTTGCGCCAAAAGCCACACGCGCTGCCGCGTCACTGTCTTTAACCCCACTGTCGCCAAGACCATCAAGAATGACGGTAACATTTCGGGCGCCAGCAGCATTCAATTTACGAACAAGTTTCCCGCCAAGATTTTCCAAATCAATCTGAGAAACTTCATCTTTGTCTCCCATACCAAACAGAATAACCCGCGAGACATCGAGTCCGTGCGGTGCCAGGATTTCCAAAAGGTCCCCCTTTTTACCCTTAAACCGGCTCGTTTCCAAAGCGCGAGATAACACCCCTCCTGTATGCTCATCAACTTCTTTCGCCGTCGGAGAAAAACTGTTATTGGCATAAAGAGGAACAGCCAAGGAACCACGTTTTGGAAGAGTGATTTCAGAAAATGCGAATTTCATCTGTGACACCTGATTTTTTGAAGCGTTATTGTATAGTATAGGATTGTTTACAATCTTCATTACCTTAGGCGCAGCCCAGTGGCAACATTCAATCACAATGCAATCAGATGAAGGTATTCAAATTCAGTCATTATCAAGACATAAACAATGCGGAGACTAGGCCGCAAATTGTTTTTCTTTCAGCCTTCTATCGATCCTCAAATATGTAATTACAGAAAGGATTTTTTAGTTTACTTCCTGATCGTTTTGGATCAGAAGCCCTGGTTCAAAACCACTATTTGAGTTTACTGTCAAACGACCCATATTTTTAGAGTATCTATTAAGTTAGTGTGCAGGTTTTGGCTGATATTTCTAGTGAACGAAAACTATGGAACAACAGAAAGCTGAATTTCAAATTGGACAGATCGTCCATCACGTTTTATTTGATTACATCGGGGTTGTTTTCGATGTCGACCCCGTGTTTGACAGTACAGACGAATGGTATGACCTGGTTGCGCGCTCGCGTCCGCCGAAAGATAAGCCCTGGTACCATGTGCTGGTAAATGATGCAGAACACACAACTTACGTTGCACAACAAAATCTGGAGCCTTCGGAAACACTAGAAAAAATACAGCACCCGTTGGCAGAAGTTTTCTTTCATCCCTTTGACGGAAAGAAATATGAGAAGCGACAGCGAATTAACTAAAGCCAGATCAAATGGAAGGTAAATGTGTTTTTTTGAACGGTTTTGGGAGATGTACAGCACTTATGCATCCTAAAAGCAGACATGTTTCGCATAATTGTTGGCAATAGGCGACGAACGGGCTTAATTTCACTGCAATTTGACGCTTCTTTCTAGCGTATAAATTTTCATTCGTTATACTTCCGTTCATGAAGAATATTAACTGGTACATTATTAAGCAATTGACTGTTCCCACGGCGTTTATCACGTTTGCCCTAACCGGCGTGATATGGCTTTCCCAGTCTTTGCAATTTGTTGAAAAACTCATCAACGGACTACCAGTTTCAACATTCCTGTATCTTTCAGTTCTATTGGTGCCTAGCATCCTGAAATATACACTTCTCCTTGGCTTGTTCTTTGGGACGATCTTTGCTTTTAATCGGCTTTACACAGAGTCGGAACTTGTGGTTATGTGGGCGGCGGGATTAAGCAAATGGTCATTGACCAAACCAACGCTTTACCTTGCTCTTATTGTGACAATTATTCTTTACGTCTTTGGTTTTTATTTAACGCCCTATGGCATTAAAACTGTCAAAAACCTCAAAGTTGAATGGCGAGAGAGTCTTGCATCCGTTGTTTTGCGAGAAGGTGTTTTCAACTCACTTGCAAAAAACGTAACTGTCTATATTCGTGAAAAAACGTCATCAGGCGAATTGCTTGGCATTCTGGTTCATGATGAACGAAACCCGGACAAACCTATAACCTATATGGCGGAACAAGGAGCCTTCATCAAGACCGATGCCGGACCGCGCTTCGTCATGAAAAAAGGAAACCTGCAGGAAGTTCAAAAAGATCAAGCCAAACTCAGCATTCTCTATTTCGACGATTACATGTTGGATGTCAGCCAGTTCGAAAAAAAGACAAGCGCCCGTTGGATTGAACCGGAAGCCCGTAGTTTCAGCGAGCTTGTCTGGCCAGAGGATTCACAAAAAACGCGAGATAATGCTAACGAGCTAACATCAGAACTTCATCAACGCATCGTCCTTCCGCTTTACGCAATTGCACTTGTCTACATTGCTATGGCAGGTATCATGAGCGGTGAATTTTCCCGCCGAGGAAAAGTAAACAAAATCCTGCTATCCAGTTCTTCCGGTATTTTCCTGATCATTACGGCTGTGGCATTGTTCAGCACCTCAAGATCCAATGTATGGATAATTCCTTTGATCTATTTCATTCCCGTAGTCGCAACTGTTCTTGCCGCCTATCTGGCGTCTGGCGGAAAGATAATTCTATCCTTCAAAAAAGACCCCTCGTCAATTCTTCCAGCTGCCGGGGGAGCCGATTAATGAAAATCTGGGGGGGGCTTTCAATATACCTGGGGACACAGTTTCTGAAAAATGTCGGCATTATTCTGGCTGTGATTATCTCGATAATCTTTTTGATCGATTTTATTGAATTGTTACGTCGCGGCAGTGGCAAAGAAGGTGTCACTTTCCTGATAACGCTCCAAATGGTGCTGTTGCGGTTACCGGAACTAACTCAAACGCTTCTGCCTTTTATTGCCCTATTTGGTGGTATGTTGACGTTCTTCCGATTGTCCCGCACCAGCGAACTGACCGTCATTAGAGCTGCCGGTGTTTCTGTCTGGCAATTCCTGCTGCCCTCCTTGCTCATTGCGTTTCTGATCGGCGTTTTTGTTCTGACCGTGCTCAACCCCATAGCCGCGACCATGAAAGCTCATTACGAACAAATGGAAGCACGATTATTCAAAAAGCAAACAAATCTACTGATGGTTTCCTCAAAAGACCTGTGGCTCCGGCAGGTTGACGAAAAAGGACTGTCTGTCATCCATGCCCGGGGCATCCTGAATAAGGGGATTGATTTAACGGAAGTCATCATTTTTCAATATGATAAAAAAGATCAGTTTACCGGACGAATAGAAGCCGACAGGGCCCGTTTACGTAAAGGATATTGGGAACTCGACGGAGTTTTGATGACAAGCCCAGATCAGCCTGGCATTGTTCAAAAACATTTGAAGTTGCAAACCTCTTTGACGGTAAATCAAATTCAGGAAAGTTTTGCTGCGCCGAATACTCTTTCCTTTTGGGATTTGCCCGGTTTTATCGACACTCTTGAAGAAGCCGGTTTTTCTGCCCTGCGCCATCGCCTTTACTGGCACAGTCTGATCGCAGGACCCGTCCTCTTGCTGGCAATGGTTTTAGTTGCCGCAACTTTCAGCTTGCGTGCAACCCGAAGCGGACACACAAGCCTGCTGGTTATGGCCGGAATTACCACCGGATTTGTCTTTTATTTCTTTTCCGACATAATTTTAGCCCTTGGCATGTCTGGCGGGCTTCCAGTTGCGTTGGCCGCCTGGACTCCAGCCATTACAATAACGCTTTTTGGGCTCTCCATGATGTTTCATCTTGAGGACGGGTAGTTTATGAAGTTTTTACTTGTACCGCTCCTCGCGTCGACCTTTCTAACGGCGGCTTTACAACCTGTTGCAGTTGCGGAGGAAACCCGCAGCTTATCGGTGAACAAAGAATCC
>JAESPT010000273.1 GCA_016765515.1 Sneathiella sp.
TACAGGACGAAAACAGAGCGTTTTTAGAGAGTCGCTATCGATTACCTATACCAGCCCTACAGCTTGGTCAGGCTTTGGTCGGCTGTGCGAATGCGTGTCTTGATATTTCAGATGGATTGCTTGCTGATGTGGGGCATATTTGTACGCAATCTCATGTTGGGATAACGATTTACAAAAATAAAATCCCCCTGTCCGGTGCGGGTCGGGAAGCCGTAGAAAACTATCCGGAATTCTGGAAATGTGTATATGGCGGCGGTGATGACTATGAGCTGCTTTTTACGATTCCGCCGGAAATGAAAGAAGACGTTTTGCGCATAAGCCGGGAAACGCAAATTTCTGTGACCCAGATTGGAGAAGTGACAGCTGGTTCTCATCCAGAGTTGTTGGATGACAAAGGGCAAAAAATTGGTGATATTCAAGCCGGTTGGGTTCATTTTTAGAGAAACAAATCCCTTTCCTTCATTTGACGCATGCGTGCTATGCATTTCTGTCAGTTGCCTTATCTCCGGCATTTTGGAACACTCTCGATCCTTGTCTAATCTTTTAGGGAGAGATATATGCTGGCAATGCAATATTCCGTTCGATTACCAAAGGAATATGACGCCGACAGGGTGTCTGAAAGAGTTTCAAGACGGGGCCCGATGTTCGCAGGATATCCTGGCCTGGCTCATAAGTTTTATTTGTATGATCAGGCAGAAAATATTTATGCGCCGCTTTATATTTGGGAAAATGGCCAGGCTGCACAAAATTTTCTGATGAACAGTCTATTTGGAGATGTTGTTCAGGATTTCGGTCGACCACGGGTGCGCAGTTGGCAAATTCTTGATTTCGGTTATGGCCCGTCTCACGCTGCGCCGGAATATATGCTTGCAGAAGTCGATAAAGTGAGTGATCGGCAGTCTTTAAAAGACTTAAAGAAAACAGAGACAGACAAGCATCTCAATACACTGGATGCCGACGGGCTTTTTGCCCATATGACTTTATTGGATCCTGATCGATGGGAAATTACGCGATGCAGTTTCTGGTCTGAAAAGAAAAAGTCACTTAAATCCCCTGCGGATTGCATTTTTGAATTTGATGTTTTGCAGGAAAATCGTTCTTTGAAAGGAGTTGCGTGAAGTAACCCTTTTTTGTTCTTAAACACCCGTTTTGACAGGAATAAGGATAGTCCCGTTTCTCGTAAACCTTTCCGTAAGTCTTCTTTGCGATCATGAGCAGAGTTTTTTGTTAGTTGATGGGATACGGGTGTGACGATGCTAAAAATGCTGAAAATATTTTCTGCGCAGCGGATGGTTCTTGGTTTGCTCAGCGCTTTGTTCTTGTTCAGTGTTGGCACCCCGTCAGCGCTGGCATCCGCAAAAGAGAAAGAAGAAGAAAACCAGTTAGAAGCCCCTTATCATTTGGAAATGAAACCCATCAGTGTCCCAATTCGGAAGAAAAGTGGCACTATTAGATATTATATGTTCCTGACAGTCAGTCTCGAATTTGATGAAAATGACAAGAAATCTTATGCGCGCAAAATGATACCTCGCTTGAGAGATGCCTTCTTGCAAGACATGAGCGGCCGTTCAGTTCTTCACAAAGACAAGCGCCGGGGAATGGACTTTGATTTGATAAAAAAACGTTTGCTTAAGCAGGCAACTAAAGTGTTACGCAAAGATGCACCACTTGGTGTAAATATAGTGAAAATTTTTAAAGGGTCGTGATGAGATAGTATTCGCTGCTCTTTTTGTGATTAAGTAGAAAGAGGTGGCGGTGAATACTCGACAAACAAAGATTAGTATTTTGCTCATGGCCGGTTGTCAGGCCATGTTGAACAGTACGACCTCTCTTCTTGTAAGTTCGGCATCGCTGGTTGGGCTTCTGCTGCTGGGTACAGATAAATCACTGGCAACAATTCCAGTGACAGCTGTTGTCACTGGAACGGCGCTGGCAACTATACCGGCATCAATCTTTATGAAATGGGCTGGGCGTAAAGCTGGTTTTATATTGGGGGCACTCTTGGGTATGGTCGGCGCTGCAATCGCTGGATATTCCATTTATATAGCAAGTTTCTGGGGCTTCTCCTTTGGCGCAATGATGATCGGCACCTATGCGGCATTTGGTAATTATTACAGGTTTGCCGCAGTTGATGTGGCCGGGCCTGAATTTCGCAGTAAAGCAGTATCCTATGTTATGGCAGGCGGACTAATTGCCGGCTTTTTAGGGCCGCAAATTGCAAGTCATACAAAAGATATTTTCCTACCCTACGTCTATCTTGGACCCTATTTGGCCATTATTTTGCTAGGGCTTGTTGTTCTGGTCTTGATCAGCTTCGTGCGCATACCCAAAATGGAAGAGGTTGATTTTGAGGGTGAACCGCGTCCTTTGCTTGAAATTATGAAGCAGCCGACCTTTATTCTGGCATCTCTTAGTGCAATCATCGGGTATGCGGCCATGAGTTTTGTAATGACCGCAACCCCTCTTGCCATGATCGGATCTGGACACGCGCATGCAGATTCATTTAATGTTATCAGCTGGCATGTGGTGTCCATGTTTGGGCCTAGCTTTTTTACTGGGTCCCTGATCACTCGGTATGGCGATTTTAAAGTAATTTTCATAGGGGCGATCCTGGGAATGCTTGCAATTGCGGTTGCCCTTTCTGGTTTGGCAATTGCAAATTTTTGGATCGCACTTGTCTTGTTAGGGGTATCCTGGAATTTTATGTTCATAGGAGGGACAACCCTGCTGACAACGACATACAAGCCGTCTGAGGCCTCTAAAGTTCAAGGTGTGAACGATTTTATGGTCTTTGGGACTGTCGCGACGGCATCCTTGTCCGCGGGCATATTACAGCAGACATTAGGGTGGGGCGTCGTGACAATGAGTGTTTTGCCATTCTTTGCACTGGTGGCAATCATTGCACTTGTTAAAATGGCAGGGTCACGGAATACAGCGGTTGCTGCCGAGTAGAAAATAATTCTGCCGCAGACGGGTGTCTGCGGCAGAATTTCTTTAGCCAACTAAGGCATCTTTATTCAGAGATTTCTTGATCATTTCGGCCGCTTCATCAGCGTCACCCCAACGAACAACATTCACCCATTTTCCTTTTTCGAGATCTTTATAGTGTTCAAAGAAATGCGAGATCTGATCCAGAAGAACACCTCGTAGATCCTTATAGTTCGCCACGTCAGAGTAATAAGGGTGGAGGCTATCAACCGGAACGCCCAGAATTTTCTCATCCTGTCCGGCTTCATCTTCCATAATCAAAACCCCGACAGGGCGTGCCCGAATAACAGCGCCGGGGATAACCGGGATGGGGCCAGCAACCAACATATCGGTGGGATCGCCATCATCCGCCAATGTATGTGGGATAAATCCGTAGTTGCACGGATAGAACATGGCTGTATGCAGGAAACGATCTACAAACATGGCGCCTGAATCTTTATCGACTTCATATTTAACAGGGACGCCACCAATTGGAATTTCGATGACAACATTCACATCCCAAGGGACATCTTTACCGGCAGAGATTTTGGAAATATCCATTCTAGTTCGCTCCTCAAATACGTTGGCGCTCGATTAGCACGTTCTGAAGAGCGACGCCATACAGGATTGGGAAAAAAAGCGTTTTTTGATCAAATAACGAGAATACACAAATAGTTTTTAATATTTCCAAATAATAAATGAGATAAATATAAATAATAAAAAAATTATTTACTA
>JAESPT010000274.1 GCA_016765515.1 Sneathiella sp.
GCTCACTGAAAGTCTACGCTGCCAACAATCAGGCTGCGGTGGTTTCTCCTTTTATCCTGTCAGGCGCAATGAGCCCGGTCAGCCCGGCGGGGACCTTGTCGCAACTTCTTGCTGAAGCCATGGTTGGTATCGCAATGACACAGTTGATCAAGCCCGGTACGCCTGTCGTTTTCGGCACCTTTGTTAGCTCAATCTCCATGCAATCTGGTGCACCCACGTTCGGAACACCTGAATCCTTGCTTGTGTTAAGCGGTGCGGCACAATTGGCACGTCGCCTCAATCTTCCGTTCCGCTCTGGTGGATCCTTCACAGCCTCTAAGCTCCCCGATGCACAAGCCGCAAGTGAAGCCGCTCAAACTCTGTTGATGACGGTTATGTCCGGCGTAAACTTTGCATTGCATTCTGCGGGCTGGCTGGAAGGCGGATTGTGTTCCAGTTACGAAAAATTTGTCATGGATGTGGACCAATGCTCCATGATGGAAGTGCTGGCTAAAGGGATTAGTACAGATGAGGACAGCCAGGCAATGGATGCAATTCGTGAAGTAGGCCCGGGGGGTCATTATCTGGGTTGTGCCCATACTCAGCGCAATTTTGAATCAGCGTTTTATCGCTCCAAACTTGCAGACAATAATTCAGTTGAGCAGTGGGAGGCGGATGGATCTAAAGATATGCCGACACGGGCCAATGCTCTTTGGAAACAAATGCTGAATGACTATGTGGCTCCGCCGCTGGATCCAGCCATTGACGCCGCCCTTATTGAGTTCATGGAAAAAAGGAAAGCAAGCTTCCCGGATTCAAGTTTCTAGGCTATCCTTAGGCGGCATCAACAGTGTCGTCTTGATCCTGCTGTTGGTGGAGTGGCAAAAAGATGCGAATTGTCGTTCCAACATTCTGCTCGCTTTCAATCTCGATTGAACCATGGTGCATTTCTACCAAGGCCTTGGTTATAGACAAGCCAAGGCCAGTTCCTTCCACACTTTTGTTCAATGTACTTTCAACCTGGTGAAAGGCATTGAACACGTCGTCCAAATGATCTGCGGGAATACCAATACCATTGTCAGTGATGGATAAAACAACAAACTCATCCTGCAATATTGCATCAATCGTGATACGACAATTATCACCAGAAAATTTTATGGCATTTGTCAGAATATTCAGCACAATTTGACGGAAGCATTTTGGGTCGGCTGAAATTTGGCGAATATTTTCATCGATATTTGTTTCAACTTCAAATTTTCGATCTTTAAAACGCCCTTTCAACAATCTGATTGCGTTTGAAAACTCATAGGCGATATCGACGTCAGCAATATAAATTTCGAATTTTCCGGATTCTGTCTTGGCGACGTCCAGAATTTCATTAATCAGACTCAAAAGATGGCGAGCGCTCATATTGATGTCGCTCACATAGTCTTCGTAACGTGTCGACCCCAAATCACCAAAAATCTTTTGAAGCATCAAATCGGAAAAGCCAATAACCGCATTGAGCGGTGTCCTCAATTCATGACTCATATTGGCAAGAAACTCTGATTTGGCTAGGTTTGCTTGTTCGGCCTTGTTTTTTGCCTGCCGCAATTCATTTTCAATCAGCGTTCGAGAGTGAGTATCCAAAATGAGGGAAACAACATCAGCTATTGATCGAGCAAACCTCAATTCTTCATTCGAAATGGAATATCCTTCTTCCCACTTGCCAAAAAAGACGAGACCTATCTGCATACCTCTCCAAGAAATGGGAATACCAACTAGAGTTATCGGCTCTTTTGTATCGAAACAAATTTCATTTATCTCTTCAAAAGCTGTCTCTTTCCAAGCATTGGCTATGTAGATTTCCTGTCCCTTATAGAAACTCTCAAAAAACACAGGGTAATCTTTAACATTCAATTCAATGTCTGATTGAAAACGCTGCAGCCTGGCGTCATACCGGCAAGTACACGCCAGAACCTGTTTATCTTCATCATATTGCCAAATGCCCATTCTATCGAATTTAAGAGTTTCCACGGCATTAACGGTAATTTTTTTCAGCGCCTCAACCACAGACAATTCATATAAAAATTCCCCTTGAACGAGCTCGGAAATCGCCCGTTCATAATTCGCCATCTTGTCTTTACCTTCTTGATGAGCCTGATATTGCCGGTCAAAATAACGAAACAGCTTCATTGTCCTGAAAACGATAAAAACCATAAGAACGAAAAGAATGATAACGGCGAAAGCAAAATTCTGGGAAGATATGGCAATAAGAGCGGATCCTTGTAATTTCGGATGCCAGACGGCCCAACCAAGTCTATTGCCGGAAAGAGTCATCAAGTCCAAGTAGGCATATCCAATTTCCCTTTCCTCTATATTTTTGACAAAACTGACTGCAGGGAATGCAAAACGGGAAGACAGATCAGCAAAGAAATTCTTGTCCAATTTTTTTGCGAGAACAAGCATATGTGGTTTAAAATTTAGACTACGGATGTCATCTTCAGAAAATTCGGAATAATCCGGCCGTATTAATGAGACTGATATAACGCATATTTCTCCCGATGACTTAATAACGAAATCACTAATTTCCTTTTCAATGCTTTGACTCTCTAAGATTCCTTGCAGTTGAAAAATCAGGGATTCAGCTTGCGGTATTTCTTTAAGTAACTCCCTATTTTCAGGGACACCATCAGAGGACGCATAAATGGTCCTGTTTATGTCATCAATTACGTAACTTTCCGACACGTCATAGGTTTCATGCAGGTAGGCACCAATATTCTTTTCTGCCCACTTTTCATTGACAACCGGGACCATATTCTTAAGGGCGTCATCCCAGAAAGAATAATCTTTTGTCAATGCTTTTAGGGAGAGCTTGTTATCAGTGAGGATTGAGTTCAGAAGGATCTCGGAGGCTTGAATAGCCTGGCGGTCCAATACTTTAGAAGATTGCCAAATCCCGAAGAAGATGAGACCAAATGATCCTAATACAAAAATGAATAGAGGCAGAATAAGTCCCTTAATCCGTCCTCTAGTCATAACTTGCGCTTGTATTATCTGGTCATCAATCATGCGCTAATCAACATCTTCTTTGAAGCATTAGAAGGATTTTAGATATTGATCCCTTTCTATGGATCTAATCAACACAGACAACTTCGTTTCACTTACCTAGTTACTATAATTATCTATATTAACCTTTTCTAAATTTTATTTCAACCATGCTCGTTTGAATTACACTCCTTTGTCCCCTTTCTGTGTCCCTCTATGGGGGATAAAAGTCCCGCCAAACTCATAACGGCTGGAGGGATGATATAACCGAACGGCTGTAATTACCCCCTCAGCACAGTGCGTTTGACGTTCAAGAACCAGAACAGGCTCTGCAGGCGATAATGAAAGCCATCTTGTCTGATCTTCCGTGGGAGTGATTGCACTTATTTTGTGATCAGCGTGAGTATAAGGGACATTGTCCAGTAAATAACCACCCGTGGTTTGCTGAGAAAAATCCTGATTGAGAAAGTCAGGCACGAGGTCAGGGTTAACATGGCGATCTTCCAATTGAATAGGGGCTCCATTTTCAAGATGCAAACATAGGGAATGAAATACATATTCTGTCTCTGCCCTCTCCATCAAATGGGCGACAGTTACAGAAGGGATGACTTTTTCAAGCATAAGCACCTGACAGGAATGTTCATGCCCCCTGGCAGCAATATCGTCTGCAATGTTCCGTATTTCCAGAAAGCCTGTTTCCAATTTTGAGGGAGCAACAAATGTTCCCGATCCTTGTCGGCGGACCAAGATCCCCTCTTGAGTAAGCTCACGCAAGGCACGATTAACGGTCATTCGCGAGGCTTTTAACTCATCGACCAAACTAAGTTCCGTGGGAATTTTGTCGCCAGCCGTCCATGTACCCTTTTCAATTTTTTCAGCAATCAGCCGTTTTATCTGTTTATACAGAGGTTCTGCGTGAGCCGGGCTAAGGGCCGATTCCAGCTTCTTTGTACTCATAATTTTCGCTAACCTCTACAAATTGCCCGCGAGGCGCTTCATAACCGTCTTAAACCGCTTCGTAATGCCTTCTTCATAAACATGGTGCCCATCGGAGACAACCTTTGTGCCTCGCACATAGACATCTTTCACTAATCCATTTCCGCACCCGAAAAACCAACTATCAAACATCGATGACGTATCCCGACCTGCAAGTGCAACATGCTCCCCATCCAGAACAACAAAATTTGCAAAAGCCCCTTCTGTCAATCCGGCCTTTTCCAGTGGTCGCAAGGCGCGACTTCCCCCTTTTAAAGCCTGATCAAACAGCTCCTTGCCGTTAGAGGATCCCCGCTTGGCAATCAATGTTCGTTTCAAATGCTTCAATCTCTGTCCATATTCCAAAGTCCGGCATTCCTCAGCCAATGAAATATTTACATTGCTATCTGTTCCAAGTCCCCATTGGCCGCCGGCTTCCATAAACGCATTGATCGGGAATATACCATCCCCAAGATTGGCTTCCGTTATGGGGCATAGCCCCACCGAAGCCCCGCTTTGCGCAATCGCAATTACTTCATCTTTCGTGACATGGGTTGCATGGATGAGACACCAGCGTTGATCAACATCCACATTCGCCATCAACCATTCAACCGGACGTTTTCCTGACCAGGCAAGGCAATCCTCAACTTCTTTCATTTGCTCGGCAATATGAATATGCAATGGCATATCCTGAGTGAGAGCAACATTGAGCGCATGAAGTTGTTCTAAATCTGTTGCTCTGAGCGAATGAGGTGCCATACCGACTGCAACGTCGGCTGAACCGAAGTCTGCGCTTTTTAGCAATGAAACCATTGTTAAAAAATCATCTGTGGTTTGGATAAAACGGCGCTGCCCTTCAGTAGGTTCCTTGGATCCAAATCCGCTAAATCTGTACAGAACAGGCAACAGCGTCATCTGAATACCGGTTTTTGCCGCTGACGCCGCCAGCCTTCGGGACATTTCAATACGATCACCAAAAGGCTGGCCATCAGGCTGGTGATGCAGATAGTGAAATTCACCCACACTGGTAAATCCAGCCTTTAACATTTCCATATAAAGCTGATCCGCAATCGCTTGCAGGTCTTCAGGAGTTATCTGGCCGAGAAATTTATACATGACTTTGCGCCAGCTCCAGAAGCTGTCATCCGAAGGACCCGCCACTTCACCCAGTCCTGCCATTGCTCGCTGGAAGGCATGCGAATGTACATTGGGAATGCCGGGGACGGCATATCCTGAATGTTGGATCGCCTCTCCCGGTGCACTATCTGTTTGTATATTGTCTATCCGTCCCTCAGGGTCGATTGTCAACAAAACCTGATGTTCCCATTTTCCTCGTAAATACGCTGCTTTAAAAAAATGCTTGATCATCATGCCATTCCTATAATAATAATTTGTATATACAATTTATAATGCTGTGAGGGAAGGAAAAATGCACAACACATCCTGGGACAAGTTGTTCACAAATGTACGCTTAGCCACCATGGTGGAAGGAGGCGACCCTTACGGCATGATTGACGCCCGCTGCCTGGCTGTGCAGAGAGGACAGATTGCCTGGATCGGTACTTATGAAGACCTATCCAACTTTAACATTCCTGAACGCTGCGAGCGGATTGATCTTGGCAACAGGTGGATGACGCCCGGTCTTGTCGATTGCCATACCCACCTTGTTTACGGTGGAAACCGAGCGGAAGAATTCGAGATGGCTTTAAACGGCTTGTCTTATGAAGAAATTGCAAAACGCGGCGGCGGTATTATTTCAACGGTCACCGAAACACGTAAGTCTTCAGAGGATACCCTGCTAGAAGCTAGTCAGCCACGCCTCAACGAGAGTATGGCCGGTGGTGTCACAACAATCGAAATCAAATCCGGTTATGGTCTCGATCTTGAAACAGAGATTAAAATGCTTGAGGTCGCCAAAAAACTTGGCGCGGGTAATCCAATCCGGGTCAGGAAGACTTTCCTGGGTGCCCACGCCCTTCCCCCGGAATACAAGGAAAACAGTCACGGTTATATGGACAAGGTCTGCAAGGAAATGCTGCCTACCGCCCATGCCCTTGAACTTGTCGATGCCGTGGATGCCTTTTGCGAGAACATCGCTTTTTCAGTGGATGAGGTTCGTCAGCTTTTCAAAGTCGCTGAACAGCTGAATATCCCTATCAAACTTCATGCAGAACAGCTGAGCAACCTGCATGGCGCTGAACTTGCTGCCAATTTCAAGGCTCTTTCCGCTGACCATCTGGAATATCTGGATGAAGCCGGAGTTAAAGCCATGGCGGCACACGGAACAGTAGCGGTCTTGCTTCCTGGCGCGTTTTATTTCCTTCGTGAAAGCCAGCAACCGCCTCTCGATTTACTGCGCGAATATGGTGTGCCTATCGCTCTTGCCACGGATTGTAATCCCGGGTCATCCCCGATCACTTCACCGCAACTGGTGATGAATATGGCCGCAATTCTGTTCCGGATGACACCGGAAGAAGCCCTTGCCGGTTTTACGCGGAACGGAGCCCGGGCTTTGGGTCTGCTGGAGGAAATTGGGACTCTGGAGACAGGAAAACAAGCGGATTTCGCCGTCTGGAATATTGATCACCCCGCTGAGCTAACCTATCGCATTGGCAGTACGCCTCTTTATCAACGGTATTTTTCAGGCAACGCTTCCTGAGCCTGTCACAAAGTTTTTCCTAAGGAATTTTTATGTCCATACATACTTTATCAATTTCACCCGGCTACATGTCACTAGATGACCTTCGTACCCTTTATTCGAAACCATGCACTCTCTCTTTGGACAAGGGTTGCTGGAAAAATGTAGAAGAAAGCGCAGCAACCGTTCAGCAAATTATTGATGACCATAAAACCGTTTATGGCATCAATACAGGGTTTGGCCGGTTGGCACAGGAAGTCATCCCGGAAAACAAACTGGAACTTTTGCAAAAGAATCTCGTTCTGTCTCATTCCACTGGAACAGGCCGCCTGTTACAAGATGATATCGTCCGTATCATTGTTGCCACCAAAGCGGCCAGCCTTGCTCGTGGTTTTTCAGGAGTACGTCCCCGCGTAATCCAAGCCCTAATTGCTTTGTTAGATCATCAGATTTACCCTGCTATTCCCGGCAAGGGATCTGTCGGAGCCTCCGGTGACCTTACCCCGCTTGCTCATATGACAGCCTGCTTGATGGGAATTGGTGACGCCCGCGTGGAAGGAGAATTGATTTCTGCGAGCCAGGCTCTGGAGAATGCAGGATTGAAACCTCTCAATCTTGGCCCCAAGGAAGGCTTGGCCCTGCTAAACGGGACCCAGGTTTCCACTGCCCTTGCGCTTGCTGGCCTGTTCGAAACTGAGAAATTACTGGGGGCTGCAACCCTTGCCGGTGGTTTATCACTGGATGCGGCAAAAGGCACAGATGCACCGTTTGATGCCCGTATTCATGCGGCGCGCGGTCAAATCGGTCAGATGGATATGGCGGCTTCCTATCGGGCAATCATTGAAGGAAGTGAAATTCGTAAATCTCACGAAGACTGCGAAAAAGTTCAGGATCCCTATAGTCTTAGATGCCAACCTCAAGTCATGGGAGCATGCCTTGATCAACTGCGCAATGCAGCCCAAGTATTACTAACAGAAGCAAATTCTGTTTCCGACAACCCGTTGGTTTTCACCGATACAGGGGAAGTCATATCCGGTGGCAATTTTCATGCAGAACCGATCGCTCTGGTCGCCGATATTCTGGCTCTGGTTATCGCCGAGATTGGCTCCATGGCTGAACGAAGGATTGCCATGCTGATCGATACGACAATTAGCGGACTGCCCGCCTTTCTCGTCAAAAATCCCGGCGTCAATTCGGGGTTCATGATTGCTCATGTAACCGCGGCAGCCCTTGCCAGTGAAAACAAACAGCAATCCCATCCGGCGTCCGTCGATACAATCCCGACCTCTGCCAACCAGGAAGATCATGTAAGTATGGCAACTCATGGTGCGCGCCGCTTGCTTCGCATGGCTGATAACACGGCGGCGATTGTTGCCATCGAACTTCTGGCCGCGGCACAAGGTGTCGAGTTCAGGCATCCTCTTCAATCCTCTCCCGTGCTTGAAAACCTCTTCAACGTCATTCGGCAAAGAGTTCC
>JAESPT010000275.1 GCA_016765515.1 Sneathiella sp.
AGGATTTTGCGGAAAATACTCAGTGTTATTTTGCCGCGACCTACTCTATTCCGTCTGGCTTTGATCGGGGCACGCCTTGCCAAGCCTTTTAAAGGGGTTTTTCACGGCAGATTGCGCGCCATGCTGGATATGGCACCGAGAAAAATCGAAACCCGTTCTGCATTGGATGAGGTTCAGCAGCATCCCGCCGCCAGTGGCATACGGAAATACAGAGTAGTCTTGATGACCGGCTGCGCTCAAAAGGTGCTATCTCCAGAGATCAATGATGCAACCATCCGACTGCTGACCCGTCATGATGTTGAGGTGATTATTCCAAAAAGCGCGGGTTGCTGCGGTGCGTTATCTTTGCATATGGGCGACGAAGGCCCTGCTAAAATTTTGGCAAAAAAGAATATTCAGGCTTGGCATGAAGAAGCTTCTGGCGACGGATTAGATGCTATCATCATCAATACATCAGGATGTGGCACGACGGTAATGGACTACGGCCATTTGTTTGCGAATGATCCGGATCTCTCGATAAAGGCAAAAGTGGTGGCAGACCTAGCCCAGGATATAACGGTCTTTATGTCCACAATCGAATTAAAAGCTGAGAAGTTTCAATCGGATTTGAGAGTTGCCTATCATTCGGCCTGTTCTCTTCAACATGGGCAGCGGGTGACAGACGCGCCTAAGGCATTATTAGCCAAAGCTGGCTTTAATGTTTTGACTATACCTGAAGCTCATATTTGCTGCGGATCGGCTGGTACATATAATCTATTGCAACCGGAACTCTCCGGTAAACTTAAGAGCCGAAAAGCAAAAAACATCGCTTCCGTTTATCCGGATTTGGTCGCAGCCGGTAATATTGGCTGCATTGCCCAAATCGGTTCGGAAATGAACGTGCCTGTTATCCATACCGTACAGCTTCTTGATTGGGCAACGGGCGGAGACAAGCCCAAGGAGCTGGCATGACCTTCTTTTGTGTTTCGCCTAAGGTTATTGGGAGTAAATTAAGATCTGCGTGTAATGTTCTGATATATCAAGTTTAAAAATCGGAACTGAAGTATTGCATGAGATGAACAAACAGCACTCCAGAATAGAAACCCTTTCCGAGCAATTGCTGAAAAACCCTGATGATCCGGGCTTGCTTGTACAGATTGCTGATTTGCATAAACAGGAACGTAAGTACGAAGAGGCTATGAGCCTTTATTTCAGAGCGACAAAAAAATCACCGGATAATCCGGATATTCTTGAAAATATTGCCGGCTGTTTTCAAGAATTAATGCTGTTCCAAGAAGCTAGTCGATATTATCAAGCCGCATTCGACTTGGGGAAAAAAACGGTCCGTATTATTAACAATCTCGTCTTGTGTTTGAGATATTGCGACAAGGTTGTTCAGTCCAATCAGCTGTTGAAAAAGTATGAGAATAGTTCAAATTTACCGCGCCGATTGCTGCTTTTCAGTGCCATGAATTATATTGTAGAGGGGACACTCGATAAAGCTGAACTGATTACTCGAAAAGCGATAAAATTGGCGCCAGACAATAAATTCAGCCAGGGTATTCTGGAAACTGTGCTGGCGGCCAAAGACAATTTGAAAAGACAACCTGCATCGGAACGATTGACAATCGCATTTCATATGAATGAAGAGTTTCATTACGCTATAATGAAACCGATTTTTGATGCTCTCAAACATCACTTTGACGTTATTATTACGGGCGATCCTTTTTTTCTGAAATCGGTTAATCCGTCCGTGGTCTTTGTTGCGAATAAACAGGCGGAAATGCTGCGCAAATCAATGCCGGACACCAAATTTGTTTACACACGGCATGGTCTGATTAGCAAAAACTTTATATATGAGGCCGCCCGCACTTGCGATTTCGTTTGCGTTACCAGCGAGGATCAGCAAGCTCAATTTATCAGGGAAGGTGGATTTTCTCGCGAGCAGGTATGGCTTACCGGTTATGCGCAAATGGATCCTCTTTTTAGAGGCGTGAACCAAGTTCTAAACCTGGATCTCCGGGAAAACAAAAAGAAGGTTCTCTATGCACCGACATTTACAGAGGGATTGTCTTCTATCCCGATGATACTGCCTTACCTAACGGCTGAATTTGTTGAAAGCATGGGAGATATTGATCTCCTGATAAAGTTACACCCCTTGGTGGAGAGAATGCAGCCGGATTGGTTCATTGGAATGAAACGTGCGGCGGAAGAGTTTGAGAATATCCATTTGGTAGGAGGCGTTGGAACAGATGTTGTTCCCTATTTGCAGGCTGCTGATATTCTGATTTCGGATGCATCCAGTGTCATTTTTCAGTTTTTGGCGTTGGACCGACCAGTTATTGCCATTAGTAATCCGGAAAGGTTCACGACAAAAGAGTATGATTCAAGCGGAATTGAATGGCGTTGGCGAGATATGATGGAGGAACTCGAAGATGTTTCCTTGTTGCCGGAAATCTTGAAAAAATGCCTGAAAAATCCACAATTGAAGGCGGAAAAAAGAGCTGAATATCGAGATAAATTATTTGGTTCCGTGACGGATGGACGGTCTGGGGAACGCATTCTTAGCTATCTTGAAGAAATTTTACCGGTAAGTGAGGATGCCGAAAATGGTTGATAAAAAATCCGTCAGTACAATCATTTTGGCCGCAGGAACAGGCGATCGCCTTGGCGGTAAGGGAAAAGCCTTTGTCAACATATGCGGGGAAACCTATCTGGATCGCGCGGTGCGGATTTTTTCCAATTTTTCAGATCAGGTGATTGTGACGCTCCACCCCAAAGAAATATTGGAAATGAGATCATCCTTTGATGAATATCCTTGCCAATTTGTAGAAGGGGGAGACACTCGGCAGGCTTCTTTCGAAAAGGCTTTTATGCACGTTACTGGATCTGTTGTTCTGGTTCAGGATGTGGCCAGGCCTGTAATATCAGACGAGCTTATAATGACTTTGCTGAAGGCTGCCGAAGACCAATCGGCCGTTGCGCCGGTTGTCGTTATTAAAAGCCGAGATTCGCTCTCTTA
>JAESPT010000276.1 GCA_016765515.1 Sneathiella sp.
TCCAGTTGCCAGCAATCAGGGGGCGTACAAAGGTGCTCATCTTTCCTCGCAGAATTCAGGTTTGCTATAAAATTGGGTAACTTTCCTGCCCATATGCCATTTTTTTGATGAGAAAGATACCGCTTTGCAAAATTCTATGTTGCCGCAACCACCTCCTAGCCTCTATCATGTCAATCCGCTGCAGGAGGGTTCTTTTGCTGCATGATATTTAATGAAATTCAATTGATGGTAAATTATGCTTCACGCAATGCGTAAAGGAGCCGGTGGTTGGCTCGCAAAAGGTATGTTGGTCCTACTCGTCGGTAGTTTTGCCGTTTGGGGAATTGGCGGAGACAGGCTTGGCAGTTCGGTTGGCAGCAATGTATCGAAGTTGGTGACAAAACAGTTTCCTTTGGTGAATTTCAAAGAGAATACCAAAACCGGCTTAATCAGTTTTCCCAATATGTCGGAAGACAGCTAACAGCCGAACAGGCGCGCCAGTTCGGTGTTGCACAAATAACCATCCAGCAGCTGCAAACCAGTTTGCTGGAAGCCGAGCGTACTTCCGAATTAAAGCTCGGGGTTGATGACAATTTTGTTTTAAAGGAAATTCGGACGGGTCCGACTTTCAAAAACGAACTTGGTCAGTTTGACAGATTTCGGTTCCAGGATATTTTGCGCAGAACTGGATATTCCGAAGGTGAATATGTTGAGATCCTCCGGAGCGAGCTGAAACGTCGTCAGTTGACGTCGAGTTTGGCCTTACCGGAGAATAAGGCTCCAACTGTACTCCTGGATACACTCTTCGCTTTTGCTGCTGAAAAACGCAGTGCAAATTATGTTGAGCTTCTCGATACCTCAATCACGGACTCCCCAACACCGACCAATGTGCAGCTGACCGAGTTTATCCTGGATAATCCAGCTCCATTCACCGCACCTGAATATAGAAAAGCTGTCTATCTGTCTTTAACAGCGAAAGATTTCACAGATCAGGTAGAGGTCACGGATGCAGCGTTAAAAGAAGAATATGAAGGTCGGTTGAGCGAGTTTAACGTTCCTGCAAAACGCAGCATCCTGCAAATGATCTTTGAAAACGAAGAAGATGCAAACGCTGCTGCAAGTAAACTCAGCAGCGGCACAGACTTCGCGGCTGTTGCAAAAGAGGCATTGCAATTGACCCAGACAGACATTGATCTGGGCGCCGTGACAAAAAACGATCTTCTTGATGAATTGCAAGGCCCGGTCTTTGAAGTCCCACTGAATGGTACAACTGTTCCTGTGAAAACAGTATTGGGATGGCATCTTGTAAAGGTCGCTAAGATCGTGGATGCCACACAAAAGGCATTGGACGAAGTCAAAGACCTGATCTCAAACGATATTGCGCTGCGTAAGGCATCTGAAATTATGTTTGAAAAGGCAACAGCCCTTCAGGATGAGTTTGCTGGTGGAGCAACTGTCAAAGAAGCTGGCGAAAGTACAGGCGTAGCCGTCTTGTCCACGGATTGGCTGAATAATTTTGGAAATGATAGCGACAATAAAGCCGTTGCAGACCTTCCCATAGCGCCTGAATTTCTGCGTGAGCTTTTTTCCAAAACGAAAGAGGCTGATATCGATCTTACTGAATCAACATCTGGCACTTACTTTGCGGTTGCTGTTGAAGAGATCAAGCCATCCGCAGTAAAAGACCTCGCCCAGGTTCGTGAAATTGCGGCAACTGCTTGGCAAGCAGATTGGCGGCATCAGGAAAATAAAAAGATTGCTGATGAGCTTATTGAGAAACTGAAAGGTGGAGCGGCACTTGCTTCTCTTGCGTCAAAGTCTGTATCCACAGTCAAGACAACCCAGTCATTACGCAGATCCGGCCAAAACCGGGAACTCACAGCAGATGCAGCAGAGAAACTATTCACTCTTAAAGACAATGAGTTTGCGGCTTTTGAGAATGTCGCAAAGGATGGGTTTATACTTCTCTCTCTTAATGAAGTAACTGCGGCTGACGCAACAAAAGAAAAAGAGATAGTTGACCGTCTGAAAGAGCAACTTTCTACTAGTATCCAACAAGATATTATGAGCCAATATCTCGGATATCTTGAAAAAGAGATTGGTGTGTCTGTCAAATCAGATCTAATCCGGGAATATTTTTAAAACATGTCTATCCAGCCAGCGTTTACTGACTTTCGTGACGCTTTTGATCAGGGTAAGTCTCAAATTCTTTGGACAACTCTGGTCGCTGACTTAGAAACGCCAGTCTCTGCCATGATGAAACTGGCAGAGGGCAAAGCGAATTCTTTTCTTCTGGAGTCCGTTGAAGGCGGGGCTGTACGCGGTCGCTATTCAATCATAGGCATGAAACCGGATTTGATCTGGCGATGCGACGGTAAACAGGCCCGAATAAACAGAACAGCCCGATTTGACCCGGAAGCCTTTGTTGCCTGTGACAAACCGGTGCTGGATAGCTTGCAAGCACTCATCGACGAAAGTCGTATTGACCTGCCCCATCATCTTCCGCCTATGGCTGCTGGTCTAGTTGGGTACATGTCTTATGATACGGTTCGCCTGATGGAAGATATCCCGGACAGCAACCCCAATGATCTGGGCCTTCCCGACGGAATGTTCATACGTCCGACGGTCATGGCGATCTTTGACAGTATTCTTGATGTTGTCACCATCGTAACACCTGTCTGGTACGGTGAAGGCCGGACAAGTCAGATTGCTTATAATCATGCTGCTGAACGCCTTTCTGATGCTGTGAATGATTTCTCGCGCAGCCTGCCTCATATTGCTTCTGTCGATATGTCCTTGAAAGATCTTCCAGAGCCGGTCTCCAACACCACCAAGGAAGAATATTTTGCGATGGTGGAAAAGGCGAAAGAGTATATTAGAGCTGGGGACATCTTTCAGGTGGTTCCAAGCCAGCGGTTTGAAATGCCGTTTGAACTTCCTTCTTTGTCTCTTTACCGGGCGTTGCGGCGGACAAACCCCTCGCCCTTTATGTATTACCTGAATTTCGGTGAATTCTCAGTTGTCGGATCTAGCCCGGAAATCCTGGTGCGTCTGCGCGATGAAAAAGTGACAATTCGTCCCATTGCCGGAACACGCCCGCGCGGGGCAACCCCTGCAGAAGACAAAGCCCTTGCCGAAGATCTGTTAAGCGATCCAAAAGAACTGGCCGAACATCTAATGCTGCTTGATCTTGGTCGCAACGATGTTGGGCGTGTCGCCCGCATTGGATCTGTTAAGGTTACTGAAAAAATGCAGATCGAGAATTATTCTCATGTCATGCATATCGTCTCTAATGTAGAGGGTGACATACAGGATAACCTGACCCCAATTGATGCCCTGAAAGCTGGATTCCCAGCAGGAACGGTATCTGGCGCTCCTAAAGTTCGGGCTATGGAAATCATTGATGAATTAGAGAAATCAAAACGCGGCGTTTATGCTGGCGCAGTCGGATATTTTTCAGCAAATGGCTCCATGGATACCTGTATCGCCCTGCGGACTGCAGTTGTGAAGGATGGCAAAATCTACATTCAGGCTGGCGGCGGTGTTGTCGCGGACAGTGATCCGGAAGCGGAATACCAGGAAACTGTCAACAAGGCGAAAGCGCTGGTTCGTGCAACGCAGGAAGCTGTGCGTTATGCTGCTGAAACCAGTGGTAATCGGTAGTTGGTTCTCTTTCAAATGAATTAAACGCCAATTAATCCCATAAATCTAAAAGTTTTAGTTGGCCGCTGTTGACAGTAACGCCGTGCTTACAGGAATAAAGTGAAACCCCTTTTTGATAGCTTCCGGCATCCACCGGATCAGGGCTGCGATTGTCTCTTTATGAGGATGCCCAATTGCAATGGCGATCCCTTTATCCAACGCAACAGATTCAACTTTTTTCAATTGTTTCAAGATTGCCTTTTCGTTGACTTCGTTGTCGATAAAGACGTCTCGCGTAACAGTTGGTACCCCCCTTTCCTTTGCCAGAATATGCCCTTTGGACGTCGCTATGGTTCGGCTATCCAGGAAGAGAAGACCTTTGTCACGAAGGATGTCCATGACAGCTGCCATGCCTTCCTCATAGGAGGTAAATTTACTTCCCATATGATTATTCACACCAACATAACCGCTAAATTGGCTTAGGTTTTTCAAAGTTACTTGCCGAATTTCGTCAATACTTAAGCTGTTTAACA
>JAESPT010000277.1 GCA_016765515.1 Sneathiella sp.
AATGGCCTGGCAAATGAATCAGCCGCTGAGCTGAAGGACCCGATTTCACGGGTAAATGCAAAAGATGTGGTTAATTGCGATATCCTGATTTGTCCGCCGGCAACCCTTGTTCGGGAAATGGCGTCTCTTGCTGAAGGATCCGCCGTCTCTATTGGTGGCCAGGATTGTCACGCAAATGAAAAAGGCGCTCATACAGGTGACATTAGCGCGGAAATGCTGAAAGAAGCCGGTGCAGACTATTGCCTGGTTGGGCATTCGGAACGCCGAACAGATCATAGTGAGACGAATGATGTTGTTAAAGCCAAGGCCGAAGCTGCTTTGCGGGCAGGGTTAATCGCCGTTGTCTGCGTTGGGGAAACGTTGGATGAACGGGAAAGTGGCTCAACTCTCTCGGTTATTACGGATCAGGTGAAGCATTCTTTGCCAGAAGGTGCCACAGCGGCAAATACAGTTGTCGCCTATGAACCCGTTTGGGCTATCGGCACAGGTAAAACACCAACTGCATCAGATGTTGCAGATGTCCATGCCCATATTCGCCGCGATCTTGGTGATATTTTGAAAGACGCGGATAGCGTTCGTCTTCTTTATGGGGGATCTGTAAAGGGAAGCAATGCGGAAGAACTGATGTCGCTTGAGCATGTTAATGGTGGTCTTGTTGGCGGTGCCAGTTTGAAAGCGGAAGATTTCTGGCCAATCGTTGAAACGGGTCTCTAGTAGATCCATATAAGTCTGGTAATCCGTATTGGATTAGTGTAGAAGCCGTCCAATTGTGCTTAAATCGAAGCGGATTATCCGCTTAATTGTCCAGGAATAAGTAGACTCATGGAAACAGTTCTGTTGGTCATTCACGTGTTGATCGCTATTTTCTTGATCGGAGTAGTCTTACTTCAACGCTCAGAAGGCGGTGCTCTTGGCATCGGCGGCGGCGGCGGCGGCGACGGCGTCATGACCGGAAGAGGCGCTGCAAACCTGCTAACGCGCTTAACGGCTGTTCTTGCAGCAGCGTTTTTCGGAACGAGCATTATTCTTGCCGTCTTGAGTGGTTCACACAACGTACCTACGTCTATTTTGGACCAGACGACAGAAACAACGCCTGCTCAACCGGCAGAGCCTGCGGCTCCATTATCCCAGTAAAATCAAAATAATTTCACGGGGTGGCGTTTTTGCCGCCTCTTTTACTTCACGGCGTAATAAAGTTTAGATATAGTGTAATCCCATGGCTCGGTTTATTTTCGTTACCGGTGGTGTGGTTTCCTCTCTTGGCAAAGGTCTTGCCGGGGCAGCTTTGGCTTCCCTGTTGCAGGCGCGTGGCTATAAAGTGAGAATGAGGAAACTAGACCCTTATATTAATGTCGATCCCGGCACTATGAACCCCTACGAACATGGGGAATGTTATGTGACCGATGATGGGGCTGAAACAGACCTCGACCTCGGTCACTATGAACGCTTCACAGGCGTCGCCTCTAAACAAACTGACAATGTAACAACGGGGCGAATCTATCAAACGGTTATTCGCAAAGAACGGCGCGGAGATTATCTCGGCGGTACTGTTCAGGTGATTCCGCACATTACCAACGCGATTAAGGATTTTGCGACGGCTGATATCGGGGATGAAGATTTCGTTCTTGTGGAAATTGGCGGAACAGTTGGCGATATAGAAAGTCTTCCTTTCATGGAAGCTATTCGTCAACTTGGCAATGAACTTCGCGGCGATGCTATCTTTATCCACCTGACACTTGTCCCGTATATTGCGGCGGCAGGCGAATTGAAGACAAAACCAACCCAACATTCGGTCAAAGAATTGCGATCCATCGGCATTCAACCCGATATTCTCCTCTGCCGGAGTGAAAAACCCATTCCAGTGAACTTGCGGGCCAAGATTGGGCAATTCTGTAATGTCCGTTCTGAAGCCGTCATCCAGGCATTGGATGTTAAGTCTATTTACCAAGTGCCGTTGAGTTACCATAAAGAAGGGCTTGATAACGCCGTTCTGGATGCCTTTGGAATTACGGATGCGAAAGAGCCGGACCTTTCCAAATGGGAAGATATTATCGACCGCGTGACAAATCCTGAAGGGGAAGTGAATATTGCTGTCGTTGGTAAATATATCGAACTACAGGATGCTTATAAATCCCTGACAGAAGCCCTGGTTCATGGGGGGATTGCCAATCGGGTCAAAGTGAATATCGACTGGATCGAGTCCGAGGTCTTCGAAAAAGATATGGACAGCCTGGCAACGCGGCTTGGTGGCGTCCATGCGATCCTTGTTCCTGGAGGTTTTGGAGAACGGGGCGCAGAAGGAAAAATAAAATCTGCAAACTATGCGCGCGTAAACAATATTCCTTATTTTGGAATCTGTTATGGCATGCAAATGGCGGTTATTGAAGGATGCAGAAATCTGGCAAACCTTCCCAATGCAGGGACATCCGAATTTGGAAACTTTGATCCTAATGTTGTCGGTATCATGACCGAATGGACGAAGGGTAATCAAACCGAGAAAAGATCGACAGCAGATGATCTTGGCGGAACCATGCGTCTTGGGGCCTATCCTTGTGATCTGGCGGAGGGATCCCAGGTTCGTGAAATCTATGGTGAAGCACAAATTCAAGAACGTCACCGCCACCGGTTTGAAGTCAATATTGCGTACCGGGATGTATTGGAAAAAGTGGGGTATAGATTCTCGGGTCTGTCACCTCATGGGGACTTGCCAGAAATTGTTGAGATTCCCGATCATCCATGGTTTATTGGTGTTCAGTTCCATCCAGAGCTTAAATCCAAACCGTTTGATCCCCATCCCTTGTTCAAAAGCTTTGTCAAAGCTGCGTTGGACAAATCAAGGTTGGTATAAGACAAACTTATAAAAAGACATACACTTATAGACAAGGACCAGGAAATGACCCAGCAAACCCACGTGAAAATTGGGAATATTGAAGTTGGAAATGATCTGCCGTTTGCCATTATCGCTGGTCCCTGCCAGATGGAAAGTGAAACTCATGCTATGGATATAGCAGGTCAGCTTCATGAAATGACATCGAAACTGGGCATAGGTCTTGTTTATAAATCCTCTTTTGACAAAGCTAACCGTAGCTCAATTCATACGAAACGCGGGCTGGGAATTGAAGGAGCATTACCTGTCTTCGAACGGATCAAGAAAGAGTTTGATATTCCGGTTCTGACGGATGTGCATGAAACTTGGCAGTGTGCAGAAATATCTACTGTTGTCGATGTTCTGCAAATACCGGCATATCTTTGCCGCCAGACAGACCTTCTCGTTGCTGCGGCTAAAACCGGCGCCGTCATAAATGTGAAAAAAGGGCAATTTCTGGCGCCGTGGGATATGAAGAATGTCGCTGAAAAGCTGGTGGAAAGCGGCAGCAAGAATATCATGCTGACAGAACGGGGGGCCTGTTTCGGCTATAACACCCTTGTCAGTGATATGCGTAGTTTACCCGTTTTGGCTGAAACCGGTTTTCCTGTTGTCTTTGATGCCACCCATTCTGTTCAGCAGCCAGGCGGGCAGGGTACAACATCCGGCGGTCAGCGGGAATTTGTACCGGTCTTGGCGCGGGCTGCGGTATCCGTTGGTGTTGCTATGGTTTTCATGGAAACTCATCAGGATCCAGATAACGCCCCATCAGATGGTCCGAATATGGTTCCAATTGACGAAATGGAAAAACTGCTGGCTCAATTGCAGGCTTTTGATCGGCTCGCGAAGCAACTTTAAATCAATATCCACTACCTCTTGATAACAGGAAAAACGGAACAATGAGTGCAATTCTCGACATTATCGCCCGCGAAATTCTGGATAGTCGCGGAAATCCAACTGTTGAAGTAGACGTTCTTCTTGATTCCGGTGCTTTTGGACGGGCAGCAGTGCCATCAGGTGCTTCAACCGGCGCTCACGAAGCCATGGAATTGCGCGATGGTGGTGACCGTTATCTGGGAAAAGGTGTTCTGAAAGCCGTTGAAGCCGTTAATGGTGAAATTTTTGACACGATTTCCGGTATGGATGCGGATTACCAGATCGCCATTGACCGTATTATGATGGAGCTGGACGGGACACCTAATAAAAGCCGGTTGGGAGCCAATGCAATTTTGGGCGTAAGCATGGCGCTTGCCAAAGCTGCCGCTGAAGATACAGGACTTCCGCTTTATCGCTATATCGGCGGTGCCAACGCACGAACATTGCCAGTACCTATGATGAATATCATCAATGGTGGTGAGCATGCCGATAATCCGATCGATATTCAGGAATTCATGATTATGCCGGTATCCGCAGGGAATATCCGGGAAGCTATTCGTATGGGATCGGAAATTTTCCATACGCTTAAGAAACAGCTCAGCGAGGCTGGCCATAACACCAACGTTGGTGATGAGGGCGGCTTTGCCCCAAATATCGGCGGGACACGGGATGCTCTTGATTCCATTATGAAATCCATTGAAAAAGCGGGTTATAAGCCGGGTGAAGACATTCACCTTGCATTGGATGCGGCCTCTACTGAGTTTTTCTCAGATGGAAAATATATCCTGAAAGGCGAAGACAAGATCCTTTCTGCGGAAGAAATGGTCGATTATTATGCAGCGCTTTGTGGTGATTATCCGATTATCTCCATTGAAGATGGGATGGCTGAAGATGACTGGGATGGTTGGAAATTACTGACGGATAAGGTTGGTGATAAAGTACAATTGGTCGGTGACGATCTTTTTGTGACGAACCCTGTTCGTCTTGCTGACGGTATTTCAAAAGGCGTTGCCAATTCAATATTGGTGAAAGTGAACCAGATCGGTACCCTTACTGAAACTATGGAAGCTGTGGAAATGGCTCATAAAGCCAGTTATACTGCCGTTATGTCTCATCGTTCGGGTGAGACTGAAGATACAACCATTGCCGATCTCGCTGTCGCTACAAATTGCGGTCAGATCAAAACAGGAAGCCTTGCCCGGTCAGATCGGCTGGCTAAATACAACCAGTTGATCCGTATTGAAGAAGCGCTAGGTCCTTCTGCTGAATATGCTGGACGGACAGTTTTAAAATGAACCTAAAAAAATGATTGTCGAAAAAGGTGGGCTTGCCCGCCTTTTTTTGTGACTGGTTCAACGTCGAAACTAAAAAAGATTAATATTTTAGTCAGTTTTTTTCAGTATATTTATTTAGTCTAATATATAAACTGATTAAATCGCGGCGAGTGTTCTCAGATGCAAACACCAATTCCGATGACTGGTTTCAAGAAAACTCAACCCATATTGATTTTTGGGATTTGCTTTGTTTTAGCGATTTTGTCTTGGTGGTACCTGACGGAACAAAGGCAGTCAGACTCTAAGCTAGATCTAGCAAAACAAGCTGAAATATTTTCGCGTTATATAACCAATGACATTGATGCTCGATTACCTGCGCTTGAGCGAATGGTGCATCGCTGGATCGAGCAGGGCGGTACCTCAAAGAAAGAATTTGTATCCGACGCAACGCAATATATATCTGATATTCCCGGCTTTCAAGCGATTGAGTGGGTCGATGAGACCTATCATGTGCGTTGGGTTGTGCCCTTAAAAGGAAATGAAAAAGCTGAGAACCTCTACTTGGGATTTGAAGAGCG
>JAESPT010000278.1 GCA_016765515.1 Sneathiella sp.
TCCACCTTTTGTTGGATCATTCCAAGCCGCCGGTGTTGTTCCGGTCATATTCTGGAATATTTCAGCATTTGGATTTGCGTATTTGGCGCCTTCTACATAACCAAGGGCAAATTTACGAATTAAGGGGATATCCATGCCGCCAATGAAGCCGACTTTTCCAGTTTTACTGGACAAGGCGGCAGCCATGCCAACCAAGAAAGAACCTTCATGTTCTTTGAAGACAATAGATTGAACATTTGGCAGGTCAACAACCATGTCAATAATGGTAAATTTTGTGTCTGGATTGGCTTTAGCCGCCTTCTCTACAGCTGACGCTTGCGCAAAGCCCATTGCGATAATGATAGACGCGCCTTTTTTGGCCATTCTTTTCATTGCTTGTTCGCGCTGAGAAACTTGAGTTACCTCAAATTCCATATATTCAATGCCGGTTTCTTTTTTAAACTCTTCAGCACCATTGTAGGCGGCTTCATTAAACGATTTGTCGAACTTTCCGCCCATATCAAAAACTATGGCTGGTTTGAACTCATCGGCCTTGGCAACACCGGTTACAGCAACGACAGCTGCGGCAAGGACTGCCAATTTAAAACGCTTCATCATTTGTAGTATCTCCCTGTTGGAGGTTTCGATTTCTCTGAAGGAATCTTCCCCATATAATGTACCTAACACAAAACCTGACCAGTTGGTCAAGTATTATTAGTAAGCTTGAAAGTATAAGACCCAAATTAGGGGGCGACTAGGAAATTGAGACAGATTTCTTTGTAAAAGTCGTGTTTAATTTTGAAAACAACGATATAACAGGTCTAAATCAGTGAATTAGAGGGGAAAATAATGGCAAAAAGCGACAACAAGACAGTAGATATGTTGGCGTTGGTGACGTCCCATATTTCTGGAAATAAAGGATTCGCCAACTCAAAAAGAATAAAGAGAATGGGAATAGAAGAATATTCGCAATGGTTGTCTGGAAAGCTCGCGGAACAAGCCGCATTTCAAATGGGCGATCCAAGACGGCAAAAACGGGTGAATAGGATTAAAAAGAAATAGGTTTTTCTGCAGTAGTAGCTTTTAATTTAAGAAACCTGTTTGGGTAAAGAAGATGATTAATTGGTATGGGTGTATTTGCAAAGTTGTTTCACGTGCTGTAGTGGTGGCAATGACTTCTTTGCTTTCACCGGCTTCACTAACTGCTGCTGAAAAAACCGTCTTAATCATTAAGTTTGAGGATGCAGAACATAGCGAACTCGCGTCAAAGCTTTATCGAAAAGTTGTTACAAAAATTTCAGAGCATATGGAAAATGCAGGTTTTCGAACATTAAAAGACGACAAACGCCTTCATCAAAACCCAGAATTTCAGTCGTCTCATACTGATTCGAATTTATTGGCGAAAATCCGAGAGGAAAATGGAACAAACATCGACTTTGTCGCCATTGTCCAAATCCTCGCAAACACTGTCTTGTTGCAGGAGGGCACCAGAATTGAGGTGGAAATAAATGGTCGGATGCTCAATGTGAGTAACGGTGATGTCCTCGCTCGATTCGACCTTTCCGTACCCAATACACTGAACGCCCCACCTGCTTGCGATCGCAAATGCATTATTCAGCTTTTGGAGGACAATACAGCCTTTCTCGCCGATAGTCTTGGTCAAGTCTTGGCAAAAAGACTTCAAAATAGTCAATAAGCCTTACTCTATGTCCATTATAATTGGTGCCGAATATAGTCGTTGGCATCTGGCGGCCCGTCGGTGACCTCCATGGTCAATTGATCAAGATTTAGGATTACCGACGCAACGGTAACTGTCCGTGCGTCACTGGGGTCATCCGGATTTGCATAGCGGCAGATAGCTTTGGGATGACCAAACGAATCTCTGAGGCCTGTTTTAAAATCTTCAGAATTCCATTTTTGACTGTTTTGACGAATGAGCCTGTCCAGGCGAGGCGTTCGATAGAGACTGCAGGGCGCGATCCGCTCAAACTCGGACTCGATTCCTGTTCGATTGATAAAATGGTTTCCATGAGTGATCAACCCGTCTTTGGGATAAAGGACATGCGCGATATTGGAAGATGATTCGATATCCAGAACTTCTCCGCCTCTTTGGCCCAGAAGCCAGTTTGTTGAGCAGACACGGTTTGTTGATAAAATGACTTTTAGGGCATCATTGAGTTTGTCCGTTCGCATAATATCTCGCACACGAATGTGAAACGGGCGATGGTGGAGTTCATGGCCATCACCGTGAGAGGACAAACCATTTACACAAAGACCAATGCCGTGTTCGTTCAAGCCGATCATACCACTGACTATGCCCGCCTGTGTCAGTATTATATAATCAGGCTGATCGTCCGATCTCACTTTTAACAGACACATATTGCCAAGCAAGCCTTCCAGCCAATCCCAATTCTGCCCCATGATTGTCTCTCCGGGCGATGTGAATTCCGGTTGAGCACCAAAAGCTGTACAACCTTCCGGCTCATGACTTGCTATGGAATTGGCTGCCGCAGCTTCGCTGGTATAAAGGGTGTAGGAAAGTTCGTATCGGGCATTCAGCATACCAATTTCTGCGATAGAAACACCCGATCCGGAGGCGATGCCGGTCATTTCTTCATAATATTCCTGATCATGAAAGCGAAATCGCTCCGCCCAGTTCTCGGCTTCTTTCATGATCTTCTCTAACGTAGCTCCGCCAAGCAGAAACCTCTTTTGATAGGTCTTGACGTTTGAACGGATATTGGATGCCATTTCCCTTCCGTGCAGAGAGCCTCTGTCAAAAGGGGAGCCAGATAATTCGAGAAGTTTGATTGCCATTTTCTATCCCTGATTTATATTCTTTTTTTGGAAGAGTAGAGTATTTGTCATAAAAGCCGCCAGATATTTTTTTCTTTCCCAAAGACATCTTGCCGCCTGCAGTCCAGAGATTGTATCTTTGCCTGAAATTTAAACAGACAGGTAACCATAAATGGCCATTGATCCCCGCTTTCCCAATCTGCATATTCTTGATCATCCCTTGATCGTCCATAAACTCAGCCATATGCGGAATAAGGAAACATCAACGAAAACGTTTCGCCAATTGCTTAAAGAAATTGCATTGTTGATGGGATATGAGATCACGCGGCAACTTCCGATGACCGCAGAAACTCTAGAAACGCCGATTTGTTCAATGAATGCCCCAGTGCTGGAAGGTAAGAAAGCCGCAATTGTCCCAATTTTGCGCGCGGGCCTGGGAATGGCTGATGGGTTGCTCGAATTAATGCCGTCTGCGCGGGTTGGGCATATTGGTATGTACCGCGATCCGGAAACTAAGCGACCCGTCGAATATCTCCGGAAACTTCCCACATCAAAGGATCGGTTATTCATTCTGGTCGACCCTATGTTGGCGACGGGGTATTCAGCTGCTGCAGGGGTTGATGTGCTTCTTGATCATGGGGTCGAGGAGGAAAGGATCAGTTTTATGGCTCTGGTTGCTGCCCCGGAGGGCGTACAGGTCATGCTGGATAAACATCCAAAAGTTAAAGTATATGTGGCTGGGCTCGATGATAAACTGAACGAGCATGCGTATATCGTACCGGGGTTGGGAGACGCGGGAGATCGGTTGTACGGAACTCTATGACATAAAAAAAAGGCTCCACAATTTGCTGGAGCCTTTTGTAATGATATAGGACGAGGGATCGTCAGTTCCGTGAACAATTACCGGAATGGCATGGTTTCATTGTCATATGATGGCGCTGATGCATCGAAACTATTGCCTCATATGCATCAACAAATAATGTCAGCAAACTATATCTGAAACGTATCATGTCAAACCTCA
>JAESPT010000279.1 GCA_016765515.1 Sneathiella sp.
GTCCCGGGCAACATTGCACACGGGAATGTATCCGAGCAATCACCGATCTGTTCAGAACGGTACGCCGTTGAACGGGCACTTAACCAACGTCGCGTTGGAAGCCCGAAAAGCCGGATATGATCCTGTCCTCTTTGGGTATACAGATACAACCGCGGACCCTCGCGGTAAAAATATAAACGATCCTGTTTTCAGCAGTTTTGAAGGGGTACTGCCTGGTTTTGATTGCCTTTTGGTGCATGATCAAAATGCATTCCCTTGGCGGGCAGATTTACAGAAAAAGGGATATGACGTTCGTGGTCCCGGGTACGAAATTTATCACCCGGATGCAACCCACGATATACCAGATGACCGGCATATCACCCATGCCCCAGCTATCTTTAAAGCCGAAGATAGCGAGACAGCATGGCTTGCAAACCATGCTGTCGATTATATTAAAACACGATTTGACCAGAAGTTTTTCTGCCATGTGAGCTTTCTAAGGCCCCATCCGCCGTTTATCTCACCGCCTGAATATCATGATCTCTATAATCCGGCAGATATGAAAAAACCGGTGCATTTTGGAGACACTGAAGCCGTTGCGGACGTCCATCCCATGCTGGGATTTGCGCTTCATTTTATTAAGCAAGAAGACTTTTTTATGTCCGGCGAAGGTCTGACTAAAGATTTGAGTGAAGAGGATGTACTCCAGATCCGGGCAACCTATTCAGCTATGGTCACTGAAGTAGATGCAAATGTCGGACGGATTATCCAGAGTTTGAAAGAGACGGGAACCTATGATGAAACGCTGATCGTGATTACCACGGATCACGGAGAACAATTGGGAGATCATCATCTGTTTGGTAAAGTCGGGTTTTATGATCAAAGTTTTCATATTCCGCTGATGATCAAACCCCCGCAATCTTTAAGCGGAGTTAAAGGGCAGGTTGTGGACGCCTTCACTGAGTCCGTAGATATTACCCCAACCATATTGGATGTTATTGGCCTCCCCGTACCCCTGCAATGCGATGGGCGTTCTCTGGCTCCCTGGTTGAAAGGCGACGTTCCGCAGAAATGGCGAGACGCAGTCCATTGGCTCTTTGATTTTCGCGATATTCAAAATTCTGGACCAGAACAAGTCTTTGGTTTGACCCATGATGAATGCAGCATGCTGGTCTATCGGGATGACAGTTTTAAATATGTACATTTTGCCGCCATGCCCGCCCTTCTATTTGATTTGAAGAATGATCCCGAAGAGAAACATAATCTGGCTGAAGAGCCCGATTATCAAGCTGTTGTGTTGGATTACGCGCAAAAAATGCTGTCATGGCGTATGAGCAACGAATATGGTGCTTTAGACAAATACCTGGCGACACCAGAGGGAATGATCACACCTGACTGAGAGATCAAAGAGCGATAATAGCCGCTTAATGAGGCTGCATTATCGCTCTTCGTTTTACAGTGTGATTGGGCTGGGGATGGGGTTGCCGGCAAAAAATGCATCCAGATTATCGAGGCACTTGAAGCCCATGGCATCCCGGGTTTCAAAAGTCGCACTGCCGATATGAGGCAACACAAACAGGTTATCCAGGTCGAGATACTCGGGATTTAAGGTAGGCTCATTTTCAAAAACATCGAGGCCTGCAGCGGCAATTTTTCCAGATTTCAGTGCTTTGATCAGTGCTATATCATCAACGATTGCACCCCGTGCTGTATTGACTAGAACAGCCCCATCCGGAAGCTTTTCAATAGTTGCGTCATTGATCAAATGCTGTGTTTCATCAGAGAGCCCACAATTGATTGAAAGAAAATCACAGTTTGGTAGAAGGTCATCCAGGCTTTCATGAAAAATGGCCTCTTCCAGCCCTGGTTCGGAAACAGGACGGCGATTGTGATAGTGAATTTCCATATCAAAACCTTTAGCCCGCCTTGCGACCGCCTGTCCAATCCGGCCCATACCAAGAATGCCTAGCCGTTTTCCTGAAACATGAACCCCAAGGAATTGGTTAGCCGTCCACCGTGACCATTTCCCCTCTCTCAGGATCGTCGCCGATGTGTGGGCTTTCCGCGCAGCACCGAGCAGGCAAAGTAGCGCAATATCCGCTGTTGCAGCGGTAAGGACATCTGGTGTGTTTCCCAGCACAATTCCTCGCTTTGCGGCTGCTGCCAAATCCAGATGGTCATAGCCAACAGAGAAGGTGGCGATAATTTTAACGCTCGCGGGGAGAGCGTCTATCAGAGCCTGATCAAATGCGTTGCCTGGGCTACACATGATCCCATCTACATTTTTTGAGCGTTCCAGAATAACATCGGCTGACAAGTGTTCATTGGTTTCATTGGTGATTACGTCATAGTCCTTGAGAAGTCTGTCCATGACGGCAGGTGGAAACTGATGGGTCGCAAGGATACGGGGTTTGGTTGGCATCGAGAAACCTTTGTTTATTCAGGGTGCCCCATGGCACGGCGGATGAGAGTTGAGAGAGCACTTGTCGGATCGGCAAGAGAATTCACAATACTGAAATGATTGTAAGGTGCAAGAACAATAGGCTCTGCTGTTCTATTGGGCCAAGCATTCTTCATGGCAGTGCTTTGATCTAAATATTCCTCTCCTTCCAATCCACCCAGAGTAAGATGCAAATTTCCTTCGAGAGGTGGTTTGAGGTGAATGGGACTATTGTGTTTAACAGTAGCCCCATCAAGTTTCAGATCTTTCTGCAAATAACATAAGTTGATGGGGAGAAGATTATAAAGGCCGCTAATCCCCACGCCGGATTTTATGATTTGAACAGGCAGGTCTTCCCCAAATTCTGACCAATCTGTCCCCATACACATGGCAACCAGATGGCCGCCTGCTGAATGCCCCGAAATATGTATGTCTGCGGGGTCCAGGTCCAGATCGGACGCGTTTCTATGAAGATAGGCCAGGGATTGCCGACACTGACGAACAAGTTCATCCATTGTGACTTTCGGGATTAATTGATAATCCACAATCACTGTCGCAATGCCGTATTCTGCAAATGCGCGGGCGACAAAGGTAAAGTTTTCTTTTGAAAGGGCTTTCCAATACCCACCGTGAATGAACACCTGAACCGGGTAGGGTCTGTTTGTTCTGTCTTTGGGATAAACGATATCAAGATATTGTCCTGAAGCATCATCGAAACAAATGGTTTTTATATCCGGATATTCTTTTCTCGCAGTTGCACAAAGGGCTGCCCCCTCTTTCATGTAAGACAAGAAATCAGCAACCTTTGCCTGATTATTATATTCAGCATCCAGGTCTGTCTGGCTGTAGTCTTTATACACAATCTCGTTCATACTCGACGGGCTCCCCTTTGAATTGACGCAGTGTAACCCTAACTGCTGCTTTTCCTAGTCATTTTATCCTTTTGAAATAGGAGAAAGTTGGCTATTCTGCTCTGGAGAAATAATCAAAAATAACTCCAAATTGGGAGAAAAATAGATGCCCGAAGCACTTTCCAAAGAAGAATTTTTAGCCTCCAAAGGCACCGAATACGGTCCCGGTGAATGGTTCAAGGTGGATCAGGAGCGGATTAATCTGTTCGCAAATGCAACAGACGACCATCAGTTCATCCACGTCGATCCGGAAGCGGCCA
>JAESPT010000280.1 GCA_016765515.1 Sneathiella sp.
AAGCGGGATCAATCAAATATCGGGTTGATCAGGATGAACAAGTTAATATCATAGGTCGGAAACATTCAGTCCACAGGTTGAGTGATCTTTTTTATAGGCATTTGGATGAACATGCACAAGACTGGCTGATAAATCTACTTTAGTTTATCGTATTCAGTAATTTTTAAGGAGGATTGATTGGTCAGGTTTGAAAATGTCGGCATGCGCTATGGGATGGGACCAGAAGTCTTGCGAGATATCTCCATGCATTTGAAACCCGGCTCCTTTCATTTTCTCACGGGGCCTACCGGCTCTGGGAAAAGTTCTCTTCTAAAACTGTTAGCGCTCTCTCATCGCCCCAGCCGCGGACTTCTGACACTCTTCGACCAGGAAGTCAGTACGATCAAACGTGCTGAATTACCTACTTTCAGAAGAAAAATTGGTGTTGTTTTTCAGGAATTTCGATTACTCGATCATCTCTCGGCCCTTGATAACGTAGCTCTTCCCTTGCGAATCGCAGGCGCTGATGAAAGCCAAATATACAAGCATGTTGCAGAATTGCTTGATTGGGTTGGGTTGGGTCAACAAATTGACGCCAAACCACCGACCTTGTCCGGCGGAGAAAAACAGCGCGTTGCCATTGCCCGAGCCGTTATCAATCGCCCTCAACTCTTGATCGCCGACGAACCCACAGGTAGTATGGATTCCGAAATGGGCCTTAGATTAATGCATTTGTTTCAAGAACTTAATAAAATCGGAACCACAGTTGTTATTGCGACACATGACTTGAGCTTGATTAAACGGTTTTCAAATCCGTTAATGTATTTAAAAGACGGCACCTTGTTTTTCAGTCGTTCCGATGAGTATTTGGAACAATTCCAGCGGAGCAGTTTGTGATTCACTTATTTGGGAAATCAAGAGAACTGCAGCTGGAAAAAGATGCATCAAGCAGATATTTGCCAGTCGTAATTTCTTCCATGATATTTCTAGCTGCCCTGGCTATTGGCGGATTATTTTCCATACACTCCGCTGTCCAGGATTGGACCCGAGCTGTAAGTGGCAGTTTAACTGTCGAAATTGCCTTTGAAGAAGGGGCAAATTTAGATAAGAAAGTAAAAATTGCAGCGGAGTATTTGCGTTCGTTGCCTGGTATTGAGGACGCCCATCCTCTTGATCTAGACGCCGCAGCCAGTTTACTCGAACCCTATTTAGGACGGGCAGACATCATAAAAGACCTTCCCTTGCCGAGGCTCATCGATGTGACTCTATCCGAGGGAAACTCTTTGGATCTGATGGCGGTTGCAAAAAAACTCTCCGATACTGTTCCCGGTGCCCGATTAAACACCCATCGACCCTGGCTCGACAAAATGATTATTCTCGCACGTTCTGTTCAACTCCTGGCAGGAGCCATCATGTTGATCGTCAGCATTGCGACGGTTATCATTGTCATATTTGCTGCCCGGACCGGAATGGTCATGCATCAGGATGTTATTGAGGTTCTACATCTCATCGGCGCGCGAGATAAATATATCGCACAGCAATTTCAGAATTATTTTGCACGTCTGAGTTTGTTAGGGGCTTTGCCTGGCCTTATATTTGCCATTGTCGTCATGCAAATTTTATCTTTTCTTGCAGACCGACTCGACTCTAGTTTGATTTCTGCACCAACATTGATATTGGAAGCTTGGATCGCATTGGCTATGTTACCTCCACTTGTCGCATTGCTGACCATGTGGACAGTGCGATGGATTGTAATGGGATCACTCAAGCGGATGATGTAGCGTGCTTGTATTGCTTGACAGAGATGGCGTACTGAATGAAGACCGATCGGATTTTGTAAAAACTCCGGAAGAGCTTGTCTTTATTCCTGGAGCGTTGGAGGCTATCGCCTCTCTAAATTCGCATGGACACAAAGTTGCGGTTGTGACTAATCAATCCTGCATTGGCCGTGGGATCATCACCCCTGATACCCTCTCTAATATTCATGAAAAACTCTTCAGCGCCCTGGCTCAAGTTGGCGGTCGAGTTGATCAGCTGTTTTTTGCACCAGATGCCCCGTGGAAAGCGACGGAAAATCGAAAACCGGGCGCTGGCATGTTTTTCTCTGCGATGCAGATGTTCAGAGAGACGCCGCAAAATACAGTTCTAATCGGTGACAGCAAGACAGATTTACAAGCTGCAGCCAAGGCTAAATGTCACCGTATACTTGTACAGACGGGAAAAGGCCGGAAAACTCAAAAACAGGGAATTGATCCGGACCTGCTTCCAGTATCTATCGCAAAAGACCTGTCTCAAGCTGTAGATTATATCCTTGAAGGGCGTTTTTCATAATGAGCAGCCCCCTCTCAAAGTGGGCTCTGCTGGCTCTTTTTGCGCTTCTGATATGGAGCGGCGGATTTATGCAATATCTCCATGAAATATCAGGACCAAGTTATAAAAGTACGAGCACCGCTGACGGAATAGTCATTTTAACTGGGACACCGGCTCGCCTAAAAGTCGGCTTCGAACTTCTCAAATCAGGCGCGGCAAAGCGCGTTCTGATCTCTGGTGTTAATAATCGTGTAAGCCGCGAAGACCTTAGAATTGCCATGGGGGAAAGCGACGCCATCATGAAATGTTGTGTTGATCTCGGCCGTCTCGCCCGCGACACGGTAGGGAACGCCTATGAAACATCCCTTTGGGCCGCCGAACATAATTTCAATGATCTTCTCGTCGTTACCAGCGCCTATCACATGCCACGCAGCTTGGTGGAAATGAAACGCCAGATGCCAAAGAAAAACCTACACGCCTTTTCACCAAAGTCGGACGCAGTTGAGTTGGAAAAATGGTGGAAAAAACCAACGTTAGTGTATGTGTTAGTCACCGAATTTAATAAATTTATTATCAGTTTATGTCGTGCCAGACTTGAAATTCTGGCAATGGATGGAGTCTCTACGTGACCTTTATCAGATCCGCCCTGTTCTTCATCTGTTTCTGGATCTGGTCTGCGATCATGAATCTGGCTTTTCTTCCCATGCTAGCTTTTGATCGTCTATGGATCGTGCGCGGACAAACATTGTGGACCAAAGGAATAATATTTCTGATGCGCGCTATTTGCGGACTCAAAATAGAAATCCGCGGTCAGGAAAATATTCCCAAAGGGGCGGGACTTATTGCCTGTAAACATCAATCAGCCTTCGAGACCATGGCCTTTCACGAGTTACTCAGAGATCCAGCAATGGTTCTTAAAAAGGAGCTGTTGAATATCCCCATTTATGGCTGGTATTGCAGAAAAACGAAAATGATTGCTGTCGACCGCAAGGGGCACGCATCTGCTCTAAAGGCCATGATCGCTCAATCTCAGGAAGCCTTGAATGACAATAGACCAATAGTCATTTTTCCGGAAGGAACACGGAGTCCTCTTGATTCGAACCTTCCCTATCAACCCGGCATTGCCGCCCTGTATTCGAAACTCAATGTTCCCGTGACACCCATCGCACTCAATAGCGGATTATTTTGGCCGCGCAAGAAATTCATCTGCAGGCCCGGAACACTGATCATAGAGTTTCTTCCAGCGATCGAGCCGGGATTAAAACGAAAAGATTTCATGGCTCAGCTAAAAACGCAAATCGAAAACAGAACCGTTGAGCTCATAAAAGACGGACGCCAAACCCACTTTTCAGGAAGCAAAGACACCTGAATGCTTCCAGTTAATGGGAATGGCATAGAGGCTGAAATTTTGTGAATCCTAGTATTTAGGGTATACTAACGAACACTCACCGCGTATCAGGTAAGGAGTTCACATGTCCATTGTCGCCCCTATTTCGCAGCAAATCTGGGATATGAAATATCGGTTCAAACCCACCGATGGCAGTGCCATTGAACGCTCCATCGAAGATACATGGACCCGCCTTGCGAAAGCTCTGTCACAACATGAGAAAAAGCAGAAGCACTGGGAAACTGAATTTTATAATCTGCTAGAGGATTACAAGTTTTTACCCGCAGGCCGTATTCTGGCGGGAGCCGGGACCAGGCGAAAAGTGACCCTTTTCAATTGCTTTGTCATGGGAGACATTCCCGACGACATGGCCTCTATCTTCGATAATCTGAAAGAAGCCGCAGTGACCATGCAGCAAGGCGGCGGAATTGGCTACAACTTCTCAACACTTCGACCAAAAGGCGCCCCCGTTCATGGAATGGGATCAGATGCCTCTGGCCCGTTAAGTTTCATGGATGTTTGGGACAGTATGTGCCGAACAATCATGAGCGCCGGATCCCGCAGGGGGGCCATGATGGCAACAATGCTCTGCGATCATCCAGATATTGCTGATTTTATCAAAGCCAAGCGCGATCCCGGCCGCCTTCGTATGTTTAATCTGTCGGTTTTGATAACCGATGCCTTTATGGAGGCGGTAAAATCCAATGGTTCCTGGAACCTGACCTTTGATGGAACCCTTTATAAAACTGTAAAGGCCCGTGAATTGTGGGACGACATCATGCGCTCCACCTATGCCTTTGCGGAACCGGGCGTCATTTTTATTGATCGCATCAATAAGCGGAATAATCTTCACTACTGCGAAAACATTTCCGGCACAAACCCTTGCGGAGAACAGCCCCTCCCCCCGTATGGAGCCTGTCTGCTGGGATCCATCAATCTGACGCGTTTTATTGTTCATCCCTTTGAAGCAGATGCCCAGTTGGATCTGAAAGCGGTGGATAAAGCGGTTCGAACGGCTGTGCGAATGATGGATAATGTCATCAATATTTCCGGATTTCCTCTTCCCGAACAGGATCACGAAGCCAAGTCAAAACGCCGTATTGGCCTGGGTATTACCGGCCTTGCCGACGCACTCATTATGTGCGGCATACGGTATGGATCGGATCAAGCCGTCTCTCTGACCCGTCAGTGGATGAGCCAGATCAGGCGATCGTCCTATCTGTCTTCAACGGATCTTGCTCAGGAAAAAGGCGCATTTCCATTATTTGACAAGGCAAAATATCTTGCGGGAGAAACCATCCAGTCTCTTGAAGACGATGTTATCAAAGCGATCAAAAAAAAGGGAATTCGCAATGCACTGATCACATCCGTCGCACCGACGGGGACTATTTCTCTTCTTGCAGATAATATTTCAAGCGGGTTGGAACCTGTCTTCAGCTTTTCCTACACCCGCAATGTATTAATGCCTGACGGGACGAGAAAAGCGGAGGAAGTGACCGATTATGCGGTTCGGTTCTTCAAACGACTGAAAGGCGAAAATACACCTCTGCCGGAATATTTTGTTGATGCTCAGATTCTGACGCCAATGGATCATGTCCGCATGCAGGCAACTGTGCAGGACTTTATCGACAGCTCCATTTCCAAGACGATTAATTGCCCCGAAGATATCAGTTTTGAAAAATTCAAAGATATCTATTTCAAGGCCTATGATCAGGGATGCAAGGGCTGCACGACATACCGACCCAATGACATAACCGGAGCAGTTCTTGAAACGACAAAACCTGCTGACAAAACCGATGATCAGACTAATCTGCCCTTTGAAGACCCCATGCCGCGGCCCAAAGACAGCTTCGAGGCCGGCGGCATCGTTTACATGACACGTCCGTTGGATCGCCCTGGCACGCTCCCCGGCCAGACCTATAAACTGAAGTGGCCGGAAAGCAATCATGCCATGTATATTACAGTAAATGATGTCATTCAGGATGGGCGGCGGCGACCGTTTGAAATTTTCATCAATTCCAAGAATGTCGAACATTTTGCCTGGACAGTTGCGTTGACCAGAATGATTTCCGCTGTCTTTCGAAGGGGCGGTGATATCAGTTTCGTTGTTGAAGAATTAAAAGCCGTATTTGATCCCAGAGGCGGTGCCTGGATGCAAGGGCGTTACGTCCCCTCTTTGCTTGCCGCCATTGGTGATGTGGTAGAGACCCACTTGATTCAAATTGGTTTTCTGCCGGATCCGTCAGTAAAAGTCTCGGACAGAGAGGCCAAAAGACAAACAGTTTCCTCAGCTGCGGGCCCTAATATTATGGGGTTGCATAGACAATGCCCGGAATGCGGTGAGGCTTCCCTTATTCGCAGTGAAGGCTGTGATACGTGTGGATCTTGCGGATTTTCAAAATGCAGTTAACCGATTGCCTGAAATTCAGACCTGCAAATTATTAATGAACGTCTAATGTAGATATGCGAAAAACGCATAGGTGAAGTGAGTTAATTCTTCGCGTAAATCTCCGTCTTTCCGGTTACATATGGAATACCGAATGACTGGAGGAAAAAGCAATGAACATTTTGTCAACTAAAACAACTTTTGCAGCAGGAAAATTTCAGCGGGCTGCGCTTGTCGCTCTTACCTCTGTTGAAAAACTTTATGAGGCCGCTCGCCAAAAACATATGAGCCGCAAAACAGCAGCGGCATTAAGTGTCCTGGATGATCATGAACTTGCCGATATCGGCTTGATCCGCTCAGATATTGGACAAATCGCCAAGCGGGCATACCACTAAGAACAATAGGGGACGAG
>JAESPT010000281.1 GCA_016765515.1 Sneathiella sp.
AGGCGAGCCTTATATTACTTTCAATGATCGTGTGAATAGCCAAATTCCAGAACATCATAAGCTCGCTGGGCTTTATGTAAAAACCTCAAATCTTTGCGCAGAGATCATGTTGCCAACGGGCCGGGATCATCTTGGTAATGATCGGACAGCCGTCTGTTGCCTTTCCTCTCTCAACTTGGAAAATTATGAAGCGTGGAAAGATGAAGAGGGCTTTATCGAGGATGTAATGTTGTTCCTGGATAATGTCTTGCAAGATTTCATTGACCGTGCGCCGGACAAAATGGATCGGGCAAAATACGCTGCCATGCGCGAAAGAAGTGTTGGTCTAGGCGTTATGGGTTTCCATTCTTTGCTTCAAGCCAAAAGAGTGCCCCTAGAATCTGTTATGGCGAAAGTCTGGAACAACCAGATTTTCAGTCATATCAAGAAACATGTGGATGCGGCGTCTAAGTCGTTGGCGGAGTTGCGTGGGGCCTGTCCCGATGCTGCTGATTACGGGTTTAATGAACGGTTTTCCAACAAAACAGCAATTGCACCAACGGCGTCCATATCTATTATCTGTGGGGGGGCAAGCCCTGGAATTGAGCCGACGGCAGCGAATAGCTACACCCATAAAACGCTGTCGGGTTCCTATAATGTGCGTAATCCGCATTTGAAAAAATTGTTGGCTGAAAAAGGCTTTGACGATGAGGATACCTGGAGTTCCATTACGGTGAGTGAAGGGTCTGTTCAACATTTGGATTTCCTGGATGACCACGAAAAAGATGTGTTCAAAACTGCTTTTGAGTTAGATCAGCGCTGGATCATTGAGCTTGCTGCAGATCGCACGCCGATGATTGACCAGTCTCAGTCGGTCAATATTTTTCTGCCCGCAGATGTTCATAAACGGGATCTGCACCAAATCCACTTCCAGGCTTGGAAACAAGGTGTGAAAAGCTTGTATTATTGTCGATCCAAGTCTATTCAGCGGGCGGAAGTCGTGTCGAGCAAAGTCGAGATTCCTGAAGGCCTTCGTGACCTTGTGGCAAATACAGGGGCGGGAAGTAAACCGAAGCTTGAAGTTGTTGCTTCCAGTACTGATTATGAAGAATGTTTGGCTTGCCAGTAAGGCAGTTCAAAACCTTGTTATTTATTTAAAAATTTGAGTGTTCGATGTCCCTGCTTGATGCCAAACCGGTCTATAAACCCTTTTCCTATCCTTGGTGTTATGATGCCTGGTTGATGCAGCAGCAAATTCACTGGTTGCCGGAAGAGGTTCCGCTCGCAGATGATGTGAAAGACTGGCATCAGAATCTCACTGATGACGAGAGGAATCTTCTCACCCAGATTTTCCGCTTCTTCACTCAATCTGATATTGAAGTGAATAATTGCTATATGCGGCATTATTCGAGGGTGTTTCAGCCGACTGAAGTGCAGATGATGCTAGCGGCATTTTCCAATATGGAAACGGTGCATATCGCTGCTTATTCTCATCTTCTGGATACAATTGGAATGCCGGAGACGGAATATTCCGCCTTCCTCCACTATAAGGAGATGAAGGATAAATACGATTATATGCAGCAGTTTAATGTGGAAAATAAAACAGAAATTGCTATAACTTTGGCAGTTTTTGGGGCCTTTACAGAAGGATTGCAGCTTTTTGCCAGTTTCGCCATCTTGCTGAATTTTCCGCGTCACGGGAAAATGAAAGGCATGGGGCAGATTGTCACCTGGTCTGTTCGTGACGAGAGTTTACATTGCAACTCTATCATCAAGCTATTCAGAACTTTTATCAGCGAGAATCCAGAAGTTTGGAATGATGACTTCGTTGCGGATCTCTATAAGGCCTGTAAAGAAATCGTCTCCCACGAAGATGCCTTTATCGACCTTGCCTTCGGTGCGGGCGATATTGAGGGGATGACCGCGGCTGAGATTAAATCCTATATCCGCTACATAGCTGATCGCCGATTGGTTCAGCTCGGTTTGGAGCCGATTTATAATATTGAACGAAATCCTCTTTCCTGGCTGGACGCAATTCTGAATGCCGTAGAACACACGAATTTCTTTGAAAATCGCGCAACTGAATATTCGAAAGCGGCGACGCAAGGCTCCTGGGAAGATGCTTTCGATTGATCGCTAAATTGATTTTGATAAACGACTAACTGTTGCCGCCAGACTTGTCTGATCTCCAAGCGCAACAGATAACACCATGGTGCCTTGCAGAGCTCCGATTATATACTGTGCGTCTGAGGCAGGGCCTTTCGCGCCATCAAGGGCCTTGTCCGTCCATTCGATCATTTGGTTGAAAAAGGCGACAACGGCTTGTTTGACTTCTTCAGGTAATCCGGATGTTTCTGCGCCCAGGACACAGCCCAGACAAATAGCTCCATCCACTTTTAAGCTGTGTATATAGGCTTGGCCCAGTCTCTCAATTCTTTGCGCAGGGTTTTCCCGCGGATCAGAGGGTGAGCCAAGAATATCGCGGAATCGTTCCGCATATCTTTCGACAACAGCCTTACCCAAATCATGTTTATAGGGAAAATGATAGTGAACGCTGGAGCTTTTTATGCCCACTTCACTGGCGATATCTCGAAAACTGACAGCGTTAAATCCGCCACGGCGGATATGGGCTTCAGCGACATCAAGGATGGCTTCCACACGTTCATTTTTCTGTTTCACTGTCATTATCTACTTATCTATCAGTTGATAGGTGTTGACAAGAACAAAGTTTTCGATATATCTATCTATCACTAGGTAGATAAAATTATTGGAGCAAGTTATGAAAGTTTATGAATTTAAAGGATTTCCAAACCCAGCCCGTATTCGCGTGGCGTTAGCAGAGAAAGGACTGTTTAACGAAACCGAATTTGTCCATATTGATGTGCCCGGCGGCGATCATTTGAAATCAGAGTTTCTGGCGAAAAACCCGTCTGGTAATGTTCCGGTTTTAGAGCTTGATGACGGCACGCTGATTTCGGAATGTTCGGCGATTACTGAATATATTGATCAGATTGATGGAGAGCCGGATCTTACGGGTAGAACAGCGCAGGAAAGAGCGGTAATTGCGATGATGCAGCGAAAGGTGGAAGCGGGGTTTTTGGATGCTGTTGCCGCCTTTTTCCACCATGCAACGCCAGGCCTTGGTCCCAATGTTGAGCAATATCAGAATGAAGACTGGGGGCGGAATCAATTAGAAAAAGCTGTGAAAACACTTCATTGGATGGAAGAAGTTCTTCAAAATCAGGACTATATTGCTGGAAACAGTTTCAGTGTTGCGGACATTACGGCTTTAGCCGGTTTCTTCTTTGCTGGTTTTGTTGATCTCGACATTCCTGAAAACTGCCCGAATGTTGCAGCCTATGCGGAACGATTGAAAGCAAGGCCAAGTGTCGCCCAGGCTGCGTAACAAAATTGAGGGAGATGAAAATGCACTTACATGATGATTTCAAGCAACGCGCCGTTATGCATGGCGAGAAACTGGATTGGATAGCATCCCCGATGAAGGGAGTGGATCGCCGCATGTTAGAGCGTATTGGCGGGGAGGTTGCCAGAGCAACGACGATTGTTCGGTATGCCCCCGGAAGTGCATTTTCGCCCCACACCCATACCGGCGGAGAGGAATTTATTGTTCTTGAAGGTGTTTTTCAAGACGAACATGGAGATTATCCCGTTGGCAGTTATGTGCGAAATCCGCCCACGTCAAGCCATACACCCGGATCAGAAGAAGGGTGTGTTATTCTAGTGAAGCTCTGGCAATATGATCCAGAAGATCGATCCCATGTGGTTATTGATCTGAATAAAATGGAAGCCATTGACGATCCGCACCAAAGCGGTGTGTCAATAACTCCCTTGTTCAAAGACAATCGCGAAACCGTGCGTCTCGAACATTGGAAGGCCGGGGAAATTATTGAGTTAGGCTCGAAGGGGGGCGCAGAATATTTCGTGCTGGATGGCAGTTTTACATTTGATGCTGAAACATTTCAACGCCATTCGTGGCTCCGTTTGCCAGAAGGAGATAAAGTTTCTGTAACAACCGGCGAAGAGGGTGCGCGAGTCTGGGTGAAAACCGACCATCTTCCGTTTGCAAAAGCACCTTAGATCAATTGTTTATGCAATGTCGTAAATACTCCTTTCTTGCATCCATGATCATCTGCAAGTAGATTCGTTTCTCCTTGTGATAACGTGGTGTTTGGAATGATTAAACAAGAGGCAAATAAAAGAGTACGCCAGATTTTTGCCTTTCAGGATGAAATGGCACTCTTGCAGCAGGGGGGAATAGTTGAACTTTCCGCTGAAGAAGATGTCGCGATTTCTGAATATCATTCGGGAGTATTGAAAGATTTTTCCGATCGGTTTGACACGGATCTCAGTAAATCTGAAAATCCGCTTTCGTGGGGAATGCGTATCGCATCTACGCTTGGCGTTGCTGCATTCTCCTTTTCGGTGTTTCTATTCTTCCAATTTTATTGGGATGTTTTTTCAACGACACTACAGGTTTCTCTGGTCAGTATCGCCCCTTTCCTGGGATGGGGGCTTACCGAATTGGTTGGCAACCGTTTCAAAACAAATCACTATACGACACTCGCCGTATTTGTGGCCTTTGCCTGTTTTCTCGTAAATCTCAATATTGTAGGGGAAATCTACAACGTCAAGCCTTCTCCCTATGCTTTTCTTGCATGGGGTACCTTTGGAATATTCCTAAGTTTACGTCACGATCTCATTTTCGTTTTGGGAATTTCTATTGCTCTGTTGATCATTTTTGTCGGAGGCATCTTCACCACTCTTACCGGCTATTTATGGCCAAACGCCATCATTCAGGAATACTATTTAGTGGCGAGTTTGCTCGTTCTTATTGTGCCCGTTATCTGCAAAATTTCGGCAATACAGAAGTATAAATATACTTACTATTTTGTAGGGCTCCTTTGCAGCTATTTTATTCTGGAATGGGCGATTATCTGGTCTGACGGGAGTCTGCTCCCCTATTCAAACAATACCATCGAATGGATCTATACAATATTTGCCTTTTGCTTTGCATCACTGGCAATCTGGCGAAGCATTCAGGTGAAGTGGATCGTCGGAACGTACCTCTCTGCTCCTTATCTGATCCTCTTTATGCTTCATAAATATTGGGACCGGTTTTTTGACGAGTGGCATCCTTACCTTTTCTTCCTGTTACTTGGTGGGGTCTCAATCGCCGCTATATTTATCTTTCAAAAGATGAGAGGGAAGCTTCGGGAGGCTATCCAATGAGCAAATTGAAAATGTTGGCGGCCTTACTGGTTCTTGTGGTTACAAATATCCTGATGTTTTCAGGAATTATCTGGAACCGTAGTGGTGAGCCGGTTGATGAATTGATGGTCACTCAGTGTGAGTTTAATACCCTGACATCTGGATACAGACTGACAGCGGATCTCTACCTTTGGCTGAATCCTGGCTCGGTCAAAATAAAAAAATCAAACCCAAAATATGCAGAATTAACTGAGAATGGCACTGAAAATTTTCGAAATATGCGACGGTATTACGTTGTTTTAAAAAAGGGTTATTGGAAATCTAAAATCATTGATGGAAACATTGATTTGGAGGTGCTTCGTTCTAAATATTCAGCCAATAAGAATACAGTCATTGAATTGGGTTACCTAATAAACAGAAGGCAGAAGGATCATCTTGAATGGCGGCTAGCTCATGGTAAAATCTTTGTTGAAAGTAAATTTCGAGAAGACGTAGAACAGATTTTGTCTCAAAGTTTTCGCGCCAGAAATAAGCGAAAGAAAACTAAATCAGCCAAAGGTGCCTGTTCGCCAACGCATTATATTACAATAAATTGGGGTCAGCGCGGAGAACCCTGGATCAACTCAATCGAACCGGTTACCTAAAAGTGCTTCAGTGCAACTTGTAAATCACCGCGTGAAAAACCGAGTGTTCTTTCAGACGTGAGCTCAGCCTTTTGCTCAAACTTAACTTTGAGAAATGAAACAGCTTTTTTGAGCATTTCGCTGTGATCGAAAGCAAGGGGCGGTAAATCAGACACTGGAAACCATCTTGCATCGGCGGCATCATCTGCAGCGATCACTTTCTGCCTTTCTTGTGGAACAATACCGACATAGGCGACGGAAACTGTATGGCCGCGCGGATCACGGCCAGGTTCTCCAAAGGTGTGAAACTGTTCAATAGAGATACCCACAAGCCCTGTTTCTTCTTGTAGCCCTCTCAATGCGCCCGTGAGAAGATCTTCATTTTCATCAACAAAACCGCCGGGAAAAGCCCAGCTACCTTTAAAGGGATCACAGGCACGACAGATGAGGAGAATATGTGCGCTTCCCTCTCGCATTGTAAAGGCGACAACATCTGTTGTCAGGGCAGGACGCGGGTAATCATAACGGTAGGACATGAGGTTCTTTTTTTGGTTGTGAAGGACCATTGTCCTGAACGTCGCGCGGACAGTCACCTTCTATCAGGGGCCGATGTGTTTTAAATATCTCGTAGATATAGTTTAGCAGAGCACGCACTCTTGGGTTCTTTCGGATGTCAGAATGAACCAAAGCCCAGATTTCGTTGTCAGGAAGGGGCGCTGTCCTCGGCATTCTCACCAGTTCAGGGTCGCTGTCCCCCATAAAACAGGGGAGTAATCCAATACCTGTTCCATTGCGGATCATATGTTGGGCAACTCGAGCCGAGTTACTGTGTCCGACAATGTTTCCGGGTGTTAAAGGCTTTGAAGCACCTTTATAGTCGAGAGTAATCCAACGATCTAGACTTGGCCGATTTTCGAGATACCCTAGGCTTGTGAAAATAGCCAGTGGACTGTCGGCGATCTTTCTCCCGAAAGCTCCATGCGGCGGAGCTTTGGTAATGCGAATGGCAAGATCTGTTTCTCTCCTCGCCAGATTACTCATCTGATTGGAGGCGGTAATTTCAAGTTCGATTTGCGGATTTTGAGTTTGAAATATGGCCAGATCTTCGGCAAGGACACAGGAATAAAGATCCTCGGATATTGTAAGCCGGATGGAGCCCGCCAGACTGGTTTCTTTTGCAAAAGCAACACGGTCGATACGAGAGACGGATTTCTCCACCTCTTCTGCAGAGGCAAGAATTGTATGTCCCAGTTCAGAAAGTTCAGCGCCATCAATTCCTTTCTCGAAGAGCGGAGCATCCAATTTTCCCTCTAGTATCTTTAATCGGCGGGAAACTGTTGCATGGGTTGTGCCCAGACTGCGCGCAGCGGCGCGAACAGATCCTTCGCGGCTTATCGCCAGAAATATTTTTAAGTCATCCCAGTCAAACATGACTCAATTCTGTACCATCTCGGTACTCAATTAGCCAATATTCAGTTTGTCAATTTCCTGTCATCAAAAGGGCTCCGAAGACATACATCAATACGGAGTAGATGATGAAATACGATGTGAAATTGATCAGCGCAGATATCCGGTCCCCTCTGGACGGAGAAATGAGCCTCGGATTGGAGATCGAGAATTCGCAGCACGCTGCCATCGAATATGAGTGGACCAAAGAACAGTTTACAGCACGATTTATCGGTTTCGCGCCAGGCATGCCAGCGCCGGCGCACCCCGTTGCCTTTATTAACAAACCGATAGAGGCGATTAATCTGCTGAAGAACGAAACCCACAAACTGCCGACGGATGTGTTCAAAGACACTCTTGTCTCGATCACAATTGACTAAGTTGATCCCTCATTCCCATAAGGAAATTAAATGATGAAAAAAATTCTATTCGCAGCGGCGCTGACCAGCGTCATGTCTGCCTCTATCGCTCTGGCGGAACCCGTCAACATAGGTGTTCTCGGTGTATTCGAGATAGAGAATACTAAGAATTATCAAGCTGTTATGACGTCTCTGAAAACGCAGCTTGATGCGAACGGCTGTCACATCCAACGGGAAGGAATGGTCGTTGCCGAGAATGGTGATATTGATTTATCCCAACCCAATCAGTTTTTATATGTTGAATGCGTACAGCCGGTATTGGGTTCTACAGATCGTCAAGAATTGTTTGATCCCCTTAAATCTGTGGTGAGCGATTTGGCCTTGCTAGAGGGGCCAGTTCAGCGCCCTGAAAAGGGAACCCCCATCAGTGACGTTACGGATCGCTCCTACATACTGAAAGTGAGTTATTACAATAATGAGGATCCACTCGGCCGAGATAAGGATCTAAAATTAATAGGAAAAAGCCTTGAAGGTGTTGAGAATATTTATCGGACAGAGGCGGAAATAGCGGTAACCGATGCCTATGGGATCAAAACACCAGATGAAGCCATCCTCATCTATTATGACACGCTAGAGCAAGGCGAGAAATTTAGGTCTTCCAACAAGCAGATTTTGAAAAAAATCGGGGCTTTTAATAAATCTCATTTGGATGCTTTTATCTACTATGTGGCCAAACCTATCCGCTAGGGTCAAGGATCAAGCTCTCTCATAGTCGGGAGAGCTTGTTTTACCGTGTCGGCAGGCGATAGATAAAATCCGCAATGCCCTCCGGGATTTCAGGTTCATCGGAGGGGAGCAGAACAGAGTGTTTGTTTAACCCCAGATCATCTAACTGATAAGGCGTACCGCCGCCAAATTCCAGATGGCCGCTCCCAATAATGCCGATGAGTAGCGTATCAGGATGTTTTTCATAGTAATTAGAGAGATTACAGGCAAAGGCGCGGTCCCAAACCTGTTGAGCCCGGACGAACCGATCAAAGGCTGGATCCTCCGCGTTTTTGGCTTTGCGATCCGGTCGAGGACCGCCGGTTACATCGAATAAATACTGCCGGTATTCCGCCGTTGCAGGTTTGGCCGGGATTAATTCCTCCAAACGACTATTCTCTACGCCGTCCCAACCGAGCTTTCCGATATCCCGAACAAGCTGCCGGTCGCAATTCAGGGCTATCATGGGAATTTGGTGATGTTTGCAAAATTGAAACAGCGGCATGTAGAGCGAAGGATCAAAGCCCCATATTTTGTCCCACTCTGTTTTTTTCAAAAATTGTTCGTCTGTATAGGCACCGGCAGTCCATTGATCGAGAATAGATTGCAGTTGCTTGGGAAACATTTCAAAGCCCAGAGCAATTTTTCTGTGTTGATTTAGGAGTTTTTGTGAGATGTCGAGCTGCCAGTGGTGATGATCCGCCCGATCATGGGTTTCGCCCAGCAAGATGATGTTTAGATCCGTGCATACTGTCGTGACGTGATCAGCAGAATGTTGCCGACCTGTACGGCCGTCTATCCATGTGTTGGCTGGATGATCAAATCTTGTCGTCATGCGGTGATTTCCCGGGAACGTATATGCCTTTTGAAGACTACTCTGGTAATCGGGACGATGGCACAAAAAAAGGCCGCCCTGGAAAGGTGGTCTGATTTATGATTTTTAATTTGATTTTTTAGGCAGAAGCGGCTGCAAGTTTCTTTTCACGTAGCCATCCAACAAAACCCAGTACCGCAATGCCTGCACCGTAAAGTGGGAGGGCGGCAGGAAGAGGAACTGCGGACACAGTAATAGAAGCGATTTTGAAATCGTGATATTTCCCAATTGCACCTATTCCGAATAGATCGCCGGTTTTGAGCAAGCTGCCGAGGAAGCTATAGACGTCGCTGGTCGGGTTGGCATTTAAGCTGCCATTGATTAGATCGAGACTCCCGACATCCCCTGTGTCGAAGAAAAAAGCGAACCTGTCTTCACCGGTATTGTACTTGGGAGTAAAAGTAATGCTTTCAAGAATGACATTTTTGGAGAATTCAAAAACTGCAACGTCATTTTTTTTCCTGCCGTCAATTTCATGGTTACTATCACCACCACTACTGTAAATCGCAAGACCATGGCCATTAAATTGACGAATGGAACCGCTATCAGATACGGAGTCACTTGAATATCGACCCGCTGAAACACTTAAATCGATGCCGTCAGCTGAATAATCTAGTGATCCACTTGTCCAGTCTACTGCCCATTGGGTCCGCTTAAAAAACTAAAAGTAGTTGCAGCCTGTACGGCTGTACACGACAAAGCTAAAACTGCAGCTGCAGCAAGTATTTTCATCATTTCTGAAATCCCCCATAAGGAAGTTTTAATCACAAGGTTAATCAATTTCTGAGGCCGAAACTATAGATATAGGTGGTATTTTGAAATTACAACTTTATCTTTAGTTGCGTAAAATGAGATGAAGCGGTGTAAAATGGGCTCGGTTAGTAAAAAATTAACCATTTTTTTCAAAAAACTGGCGTTTTTATAGTTGTTTAACAATTTTAGATAAATTGTAACTAAATGGAACATGGGGACTAATTAAATATTTTCTCCGACAAATTAACTATAGATTGCATAAAATTTTAACTAAATTCTTTCGAATCGGTTGTATTGTTGGATCGAACCATAACGAATTACATGTGATTTTCCGGCAAGATTGATCTGAAACGTGTCGATCCACTCGATTACTATGACGTAAAATTCAGTTTACGGGATTAGCCGACTGATGATTTTTCAAAATATTGCGTTGCCAAATACCCATCTGACCTACACAATTGGTGGTAGTGGCCTTCATAAATTGGTCAGAGTACTAAATTGGCTGTCTCAGTAAGGGGAACGCAATAAATCAGGCGGCCTGATATAGGCGGCCTGATTTGAAAGAATTATGTCAGTGGGTTTAAGTAGGTATTGAATTTCGCTTTTGTTTGCGGCGCCATCCAACGAAACCCAATATTGCGATACCAGCGCCGTAAAGTGGCAGGGCTGCTGGAAGGGGGACCGCGGATACACGGTTGACGGTCAAGGATCTGATTTTAAAATCGTCATTTTCACCAAGCGCGCCAATACCAAAGAAGTCCCCTGATTTTAGGAGGCTACCGAGGAAAGTGTAAATATCATTCGTCGGGTTTGCATTGAGGGCCGAATTAATTAAGTCGAGACTGCCGTTATCTCCCTCGTCAAAGAAATAGGCAAATCGATCGTCACTTCCATTATATCCGAACGTCACACTTTCCAAGATCACGTGTTCGGAAAATTCAAAGACAGCAACATCTTTCGATTTATGACCGTCAATTTCGTGATTATTATCTTTGTGGCTCCAAATTGTGAGACCATTTCCGTTATATTGTTTGATTTCACCCTGATCCAGTACGGCACTGTGTTTATAACGCCCCGCAGATACACTAAGGAGGAGGCCATCCTCTTCATAGTTTAACGCGCCATACGTCCAGTTTCGGGTGCCGTTTGTGAAATCAAATGTTGTTGAAACAGCCTGAGCAAACGAGCTCGACAATACCAAAATTGTCAGAGCCGATAAAAGAGTCTTCATGTCCAAATCTCCCCGAACGCCACGTCCAAGTGTGAAATCAAATTAATTATTGGGTCTGGATATATAGGCGATATATTCTTAACACAATGTTATCATTGGTTGTGAGATTGGCGATTATCCGCGCGGAGAATATTGTTGGATATAAAATTAATCAAGGAAGTTTGAAAAAGGGTGTATTTCCAGGCGCTTAAAATTAAGAATTTCCTTAACTAGTTGTATTAAAACAAAAAATAGGTAAAATTTTACTAAAATTTCCAGAATATACTGATTGGAAATTTAGCCAAATTTTACGAATCAATTGAGAATTTGTACCGTTGCATCAAGAGCCAACCAATGAGAATAAGGCCACCGAACCGGCGACCTATAAACGGGAAGTGAGAAAAATCAGGTCGGGGCAGACAGTCTTTTTTTACGCCGTCAGCCGATAAATCCCAAAATTGCTAATCCAGCGCCATAGAGCGGTAGAGTCGCAAGCAGGGGAATTGCAGATACCGTCATGCCACTTATTTTGAAAGCGTCATGGTTGTAAAAATTTCCTTCGAATGCGCCAACCGCAAATTCTGTACCACTGAAGAGCAAGCTGTTTAGAAAAGTAAATGTCGCAGTATTATCATCCCCCACAACTGCATCAAGTTGTAATTCGATCAATTCCAGATTGCCATTTCCATTTTTATCAGCAAAAAAAGTGAATTGATCTCCATCGTATAAAAAATGGCTTTCATCGTAGTAAGTAAAAGACACAGTTTGCAAATATACCTTTTCAGAAAATTCAAAAAATATGAGCTCATTTCCATTCGTGCCATCGACATCATGATTGTTGTCACGATCTAATGTAACGCCGAGACCACGCTCATACTGCCCGATTTCCCCTTCTCCAGTGACAGTACTACCATCATCTGAGAAAGTACCAGGAGTTGCGGTTACAGTTACGCCACTATCTGTAAACTCATAGAAGTCTGCTAATCCGCCATTACCGCCAATTTCATATTTGACTGCACTTGCGGTCGTACTTGACACAAATAATATTGCCAAAGCTATGATAATAGATTTCATTTTTAGATTCACTCGCATAACTTGTTAAAGTAATTTTTTTAATCAATTATGACGAAAGATGCTAAGTGAAGCTTTGGAAATGTACAGCGGTATATAGAGGTGTATTCATGGGAGGAGTATTAATTAAGTTTCAATAATACAAATATATCAATGTTATCAGAAATATCGTGAAATTTCGGCTGGATTGAATTTTGTGATTTTAGAATTCTGGTAAGAAAATATTAGTATTTATCAATATAAATATATTAATTTATTAAATTCTAATAATCGAATCGATGGTAGTCGTATGCACATCAAGCTGGGATGTTAAATTTGGATTTGTTGATCAATGGCTCTTAAAAAATACGTATCTGATGTATCTATTTTGCATTCCAAATAATTAAGTGGAATGTGTCTTGGCAGCTTTGTGATGTGCATAAGTTTTCATTGAAAAGCAAAGAATCATAGTCGGGACGTGTACCGATTGCGCCGATGCCAAACACTTTCCCGGTCAGGTAAGCTGCAAGACTAGGATTTCCAAGAAGATTGTAGGGGGGCTTCGCAAATACAGATAGATTATCTGCAACTAGATCAAGTATATTGTCATATATCTATATCAAAGAAGAAATCGAACTTATCACCGGCATCAAAGAAACTGAATTTTATTTCACTGAGAGTAATTTCTTCTGAGAAATTGAATTTGACAACTTCATCAGCGCCATATCTATCGATTTGGTGTTTCTCTTTATGACCATATTCTATATAGAGGCCATCACCCTCGGATTGGGCTATGTCGCCATAACCTTCCACTTCACTGCCTGTATATCTGGCGGAAAAGACGTCCAAATTTAAGCCCTCAACCTCATAATTTAGTGCCCCTTCTGTTGCGTCTCTATCTTCTGTAGTGAAGTCATATTTGACTGCACTTGCGGTTGTACTTGACACTAAAATTATTGCCAAAGCTGATAACAAAGTTTTCGTTGTAAATTCTTTCCAAATTAATTTGCCTGAGAGATCTCAATCTGCCTGTTGAAAATAAGCATATGGTAGAGTTTACAATATATAATATCGTATAACGAGTGTTTCAGGGGTATTGTCAATATTGACGAATTTATATATATTGAGTTTAGCTCAATTCAATAAACAGCTTTGCTAGGCGATAAATAGTGAGTGAAAATGCCAAACACACACCTGACCAAACAAATGACGGAAACGAAAATTAAGAAGAGGCGACGTCGGTCTGCCAAAGAAACACGGGCGCACCTATTGGAAGTCGCGGCGACGGAACTGATTGAAAATGTCGGGGCGCTGGAGATGACCACGCTTGCCAAACGCGCCGGCCTGTCTGAAGGATTAGCCTATCATTATTTCAAAAACAGGGCTGGCGTCATTGCCGCAGTCGTGGATGAGTATTACGACCGATATGAAGAGGCGGTGATTGATGTCCGGTTTGACGGCCTTACCTGGCAGGAGCGGGAGCAGCAACGGGTGAAGACACTTGTCTGTTTCTTCTACAGCGAACCCTTAACCCCCATCATTTTTTCTCACCTTGGTAATGAGCTGGAAGTTGTTGAAGTGGAGAGCCGTCGCTTTCGCCGCCAGATAAGTCTGGCTGAAAAAATGTTCAGGAAGCACGGAAAAA
>JAESPT010000282.1 GCA_016765515.1 Sneathiella sp.
ACCCCACCGGGAGCAAAACCAAATAGGGATGGCCGATGCAGGGATTTATCTGCTGCATGAGCTGGTTTTTCGAGCTGCCGTCCGGGTTGGTTGCACGAGGTGTCTGGCAACAGGCATCCTAGATGAATGATCATCCATCGAGAAATCGAGGACAAAACCCGGCTTACAGGCCATCTGACACTTTAACTTACGGAATTATCTTGGGGAGAGGATAAATTGCATAGCTGCCGTTTGCCTTGGCGACCAGGATATCGTCTGACCAAATTTCTGATTCAAGATTTGCCAGTGTTTTGCCGCGGTTGACGATCACTGTACGGCAGGTGATCTCGCCGCCAAAAACCGGTTTGAAATAGTTGATTTTAATCTCAACGGTGGCACAAATTTCTCCCTCCTGCAGTGTTGGATACAGGGCCGCCCCCATTCCGGTATCTGCCATTGAATATAAAACACCGCCGTGAATAACTTTATGTGGATTGTAAAGTTCATCCTTTGCGACAAGTGTGCATAAACTTTCGTTTTCCCCTGCGTCTGAAACATGAAGGCCTATATGGTCAGCAAACGGATGATAGCTCATGTGATACTTCCCTATTTAAGTAGTATGACGTCGATATTTTCTAATTATAAGAGTTTCCCTGCACAATGTGGACAAAATGATGGAAGGCGCGTATTTCTTTCTACGATGTGAATGAAGGTGATAACGAATGCGTAAGGTTGGTAAGCAAAGTCTGTTTTTTGCGATTTTTTTGCTGCTGTCAGTGGGCCCAGCCGCGGCCTCAACTGGGGAGTTGCCCCCCCTTGTTCACGATATAGGCATAAGTCTGTTTGTCGCGAGCGTTCTTGCCTTTATTGCGGTTCGCTTGAAAATACCGAGCATTGCCGCTTTCCTTCTCGCCGGTATTCTCGTGGGGCCGGTCGGCCTGAAACTCATTACCGAGCCTGAAAACATTGAGACAATTGCCGAGTTGGGATTTATTTTCCTCCTCTTTATGATTGGCTTGGAAATTGATGTCCGCAAATTACTCAGTAGCGGCAAGTTGATCATTGTGCCGGGGGTGCTGCAATATCCCTTGACCATTTTATTCGGGTTTATTGTGGTGAAAGGCCTGGTCTGGATTGGCCTGTTCAATGGTTTGGCCGGCCAATATGATGCGCTTTATTTTGGAATTTTCATTGCCGGGTCTTCAACGCTTCTGGTGATCAAGCTGTTTCAGGAGCGTTATGAACTAGATACGGAATCTGGGAGAGTGTCCTTAGGGATCCTGGTGTTCCAGGATATTTGGGCCATCGTTGTCCTGATTATGCAACCAAATTTCAGTTCACCTGAAGTCCTGCCCGTTCTGATTTCTTTTGGTGGTATCGCCGTTCTCTCTGGCATCTCCTATTTGCTCGCCAATAGCATTGTCGCACAAGCCTTCAAATGGCTGGCAAAAGAACCGCAGATGATATTTGTCGGTGCCCTTGGATGGTGTTTTGTCATCGTCTTCATTGGCAGCAGCCTTGACTTTGTGGTGCAGTATCTGTTCGACACACAAACAACTCTTTCGGTCGGATCTGGCATGAGCGCATTAATCGCTGGAATGGCTATTGCAGCCCAACCCTACAGCCGGGAGATCATCGGGAAAGTTGGCGTCGTTCGAGACTTTTTTATTGTTTTGTTTTTCGTTGGACTTGGCATGAGCGTTCCAGCCGTGCCTAACCTGGACATTGTGTTGATCGCGTTTGCCTTGGCATTTTTCTCATTGTTGAGCCGACAGCTAATTTTCTTTCCGCTGTTTTATTTTACCGGAGGGGATCAGCGTCTCGCACAAATGACGTCTATTCGTTTGGCGCAACTCTCGGAATTTGGTCTGGTGATTGCGTATCTTGGTGCCCAGTATGGGCATCTGTCCGACACGTTCTCAAGCGCGATTATTTTTGGTTTTGTTCTTACGGCGCTTTTGACGCCCACTCTGTATCACAATGCCTATTGGATACATAAGTGGATGATACCGTGTTTTCAAATGCTTGGATTCCGAGAACCCGTTGAGGGGGTAGAGAAAAGTGACATCAACGCCGATATCGTTTTATTGGGTTTTCACCGGGTTGCTTCGTCACTCTTGCATGAAATACAAAGGCACCACCCCGAGTTACTCCCGCGAATTCTGGTGATTGATTTCAATGTTCAAATTCACCCCGCAATTCGTAAAATGGGGGTAAATGTAAGATATGGCGATCTTGCCAATGAGCACACCTTGCAACATGCGGGTGTTGGTAAGGCAAAGGTCATTATTGCAACAATTCCAGATGACATCTTGAGAGGAATTACCAATGAGGAGTTAGTTCAATCCGTAAAAGAGTTAAATCCCGAAGCGATCATTATTTCCAATGCTGAACAGCCTTTTTCTGCGCAGGATATTTATGAAGCCGGGGCGGATTATGTGTATCTGGGGCGTGTGAATACAGCGCGTGCGCTTGATGAAATTATCACGCGCACATTGGATGGAACCCTTGAGGATTACCGCAAGGAACAAGAGGAAAAGCATGGGAAATCTCACGAACGATCTGAAGTGCTGCACTGAACTCTCGTGAGATCACGTCTTAGTCTTCTCTGGCGACAAATTCCAGAGCTTGAAAGGCCGTCCTCTTTGTGTGTTTTCGTTTAAAAGGGGAGCTCAAGAAACGATTGGTCGCCGCCAACAATTCGGGAACGTAAATTCCATTTGGCTCTTGCCTGACTTCCACTTCGACGGCCGTCATAATCTTTATCAAATGGCTGGATACAATGAATTCAGGGTTGGCGTGATCTAGAATATTTGACTTTGCCTCCTTAAAAAACAGATCACTGTCGTTGATGTTCCAAGTGTCTACATCTTGATCAAAATCTACAAAACTGGCGTTGCGGCCTGAAAAACACGCCATCTGCAGTAGAGCTTTAGGCCAGAGATCAGGATCGCTCCTGCAATGAGAACGAACAGCATTGGCGAAGGTCAGGCCGTGAGAAAAATCAAGCCATGAAACATTACTGGAAACCGAATTATCCCATCTGTCCATAATGTCCAGATTAAAATAGAGCATGTTTCGAGCCAGCTGGCGGAGAAGGCGGGAAAATATCTTCTCCGGATCGTCGCTTGCATATTTCAGAGTTAGAGACAGAGCTTCATTTACGCCAGCGCCTTCAATCTCGAGAGGGTGTTCGGGAGACGGTGTGTTAGTCTCCCATTTTTCGAGTGATGAAGCATAGTGTTTAAACTCGGGAAGCAAATCCTCTCTGCTCGCATATATAAGATTTCTGATTAAAGCCTTGAGAAGGGGGGCTCTTACCGTGTCTCCCAAATGAGAAATCAATTGCTGTATTTTGTAGGTATATATAGCTGAATGCCCAAAACCAGCATAGTGATTGAGGGCCGCTCTTGTCAGGGGCTTGAAAAGTGTGTCGGTTTCAATGCCTTGATTTAAAGCATCGTTGAGATGGGAAATGGCTGTTTCTTCATCTTCTTCTTCGATTGCTTTTTCAAATTTTCCTGGATTGAATGGGGTTTGTTTTGTGGTGAAAGGATAGGCCTGCTCCCTCAGGCTATCCCATGACATATGACCGATAGTTTCTACCAGTGGAATAAGTCTCTCCGGTGCTGAAAATCCTTCTTGATCCCGTAAAGTCAACCAGTCTGGAGCGGCGGCAAACGCATGGGTCATTCCAAATTCAAAGTGATCATGTGTCCACAGAACGGCCTGCCTGACTGGTTCCAGTGGGTCGCCACCCGCTTTTTCAAAACGGCTGATTTCCCGGGCCATGCGATCATATTCTTGACGCCTGAAACTTGCTTTCAAGTTTGCAAGAGACCTTTCAATCATTATTTCTTTGGGCGGATCCATTATGTCCACGAAAATGTCATCACCGATAATTTTCGTTGTGTATGTTCGCAATTGATCGCCACCAACCAGTGTTTTTCCATTTGCTAAATCGAATTTCCAGTTATGCCAATTGCACGTTAAGACACAATCGTTTGATAGAGAACCCTCGCTGAGCGGATATCCTTCATGGGGACAACGATTATTACAGGCTAATATTTTTGAATTGGATTTAAAAAGAACAATTTGTTTGCCATGTGTTTTTACAACTTGTCGACCTTTTGTCTGTAGTTCTTGGAGGGAGGCTACCCTGATATACTCTCCGCTCATTTCCGCATCCTTTTTAAATGTATTTCTTTAGAAAGTAATTTCTACATAGAATGATCCCTTGAGTTTTTCAATATTTTTCTTTAGAAACTAAAAGAATGACGGAAAAAGCAATACAAAATGGCAAGTCTACTCGCAAAGCATTGCTCAGTGAGTTGAAAATGAATGGTCCGCAAGACGCGGATTCTCTTGCGAAAAGATTTGGGCTTACAGCGATGGCCCTGCGCCAGCATCTCTATGCCTTGGAGGCGGAGAGAGACGTCCAACATGTTGCGGTTAAACAGCCTGTCGGTAGGCCAAAAAAGAAGTGGGGCCTGACAGAAAAAGCCAATAGGCACTTTGCCGATAGTCACGC
>JAESPT010000283.1 GCA_016765515.1 Sneathiella sp.
AAGGCATTACAGCGAATGCTATTCTCCCAGGCTGGATTGAGACAGCCATGACGGAACCCGCGTTCAATTGGGATAGATTCTCCGATGCGGTTAAACCCCGTATCCCGGCACGTCGCTGGGGCAACCCGGACGACTTTGGCGGTATCGCTGTCTATATTATGTCTGACGCCAGCTCGTATCATACGGGCGATACTTTCCTTATTGATGGTGGTTACTTCCTGTTTTAAACCACTTTATTAATGATCCGGTCCCCAACGGTGGGGCCGGTTTTCAATCAAACCTGACGTGCCTTAAATTCCAGATATTTGTCGATATGAGACACACGATCTGCCCCCCAAAAGACCTGATCACCAACTCTAAACCACGGCATTCCGAACGCTCCGCTCTTCAACGCCGCATCCGTTGACTCAATCATCGCGGCTTTTGCATTAGGATCACTTGCTGCGGCTTCCATATCGGCAGCGACAATACCAAGACTGTCTGTCAGATCCGTCAAATGGGATATTTCGGTAATTTCTTCACTTTTGGTCCAGTATTTATCAAACACACCGTCCGCAAAATTCTTGGCCAATTCCTTGTCTTTTGCGCTGATCACATAAAAAGCAAGGCGTGCCAGTTTGGCATCTGTTGGAAAGACTGCAGGTGCAGTCATGCGATACCCTGCGATCCTTGCTGATCTGCCAGAATCCATCATGATATACTCAGCTTTCTGAGGGATCGCACCAGGTCCAACATTTGTCGCCTCTACGGTTTTCCAGATATGCCCCAGAGAGACTGGGCGCCAGATGACTTCTCTGCCATGACAGGCTCCCACTTCTTCAATTTGCTTTGCTGCGATAAACGCATACGGAGACACATACTCAAAAAAGAACTCAATTGGATCACTCATTTTATTCCTTCTTATGACACGGGACAGTTTTCTTCACCATCCACCTGTTGTGAGCCATTCATCAATTTGAACGATCCGATCAGCACCCCAAAAAGGCTCTCCATCCACAAGAAAATAAGGGGCACCAAAAACTTTCTTTTCATCTACGATCTCTTCTACCGATGCCCGATAGGCTTTTTTCACAGAGTCCTGTTGGATTGCACTGGAAAACTCTTCTTCATCAATGTCTAGTGATTTTGTGATTTGTTGGATAATAGTCAAATCTGAAATATCCTGTCCGTTCACAAAATATGCGGCAAATACAGCTTTGGCAAAAACCTTGGCCAGATTTTCGTTTTTTCCGGACAGCCAATAAAACCCCCGCGAGGCCGCGAGTGTTGTTTTTGGAAAATCTGATGGCATGTTAAATGGGATATTATATTTTCGGGCCGTACGATCAAAATCGCGCCGGGAATATTCACCTTTACGTGGATAAGATGTCAGTGGCCCTGTATTCTCACCCTTAAACGCAGCCCCCAACATAAAAGAATGCCAGTTGACACGGCGGCCATGTTTTTCTGCAACACGCCCAATCATCTCACTTCCCAGATAAGCATAGGGAGAAGAAAAATCGAAATAAAATTCAATAGGCGCTGACATCTGGATAATCCTTACGCCGCCAAATTACGGGCAATAACCAGTTTTTGAATATCCGACGTTCCCTCATAAATCTGACAAACCCGCACATCCCGATATATTTTCTCAACTGGATAATCGGCTATAAAGCCATTTCCGCCCAGTGTCTGAATAGCACCAGAGCACACCTCTTCAGCCATTTCTGATGCGAATAACTTGGCCATGCTTGCTTCCGTCAAACAGGGGACGCCTGCATCTTTGAGGGTTGCGGCATGAAGAACCATCTGGCGGGCAACTTCAACCTTTGTCGCCATATCAGCAAGCCTGAAACCAACGGCCTGATGCTCAAAAATCGGCTGACCAAAAGTTACCCGCTCTTTTGCGTAAGCTATTGCATGCTCCAGAGCCGCCGCCGCCATGCCAACACTTTGTGCGCCGATCCCAATACGTCCTGTTTCCAGATTTGCGAGTGCAATTTTATAGCCAGCACCTTCTGCGCCCAACATATTGGACGCCGGCACACGGACATCATCAAACACAATCTGACAGGTATCCGATGCCTTTTGCCCTAATTTATTTTCAATAGACGCGACGCGATACCCTTCAGCGTCTGTGGGCACAATAAAACAGCTGATCCCTCTTTTACCCGCATCCACATCTGTCACCGCAAAGACCAGCGCCACGCCGCCAATTTTCCCCGATGTGATAAACTGCTTGGTGCCATTGATGATATACTCATCGCCGTCTCTCACCGCTTTGGTTTTAAGAGCGGATGCATCCGATCCCGCCTGGGGTTCTGTCAGGCAAAACGCGCCGATCATTTCTCCTTTGGCGACAGGCACAAGATATTTCAGCTTCTGTTCTTCTGTCCCATCTTTAAGCAAAGCTGCGCAACAGGGTGAATTGTTGACACTCATGACGGTGGAGACAGCGCCGTCTCCACCCGCAATTTCCATCAAGGCCAGCGCATAAGAGACAAAATCGGTCTCAGCGCCGCCATAAATTTCAGGGACAGTCATCCCCATCAAACCCAGCGAACCCATTTCATCAAAAATGGTTCGCGGAATTGACGCCGCCTGCTCCCAGGCGGCGCTATCAGGTGCCAGACGATTAGCGGCAAATTCCCGCGCCATATCACGGATCATGGACTGTTCTTCACTCAGGATCATTTGACTATTTCCTTACCGTCTGACGTCTCATCATTTAGCTTGCAAGTTCCAAAGCCATTGCCGTGGCTTCACCACCGCCGATACAAAGTGCTGCAATACCCCGTTTCTTGCCATATTTTTTAAGCGCAGAAAGCAACGTCACAACTATACGGGCACCAGACGCGCCGACCGGATGGCCGAGGGCACAGGCACCGCCATGAACATTCACTTTATCATGGTCAAGACCAAGATCTTTCATGGCCGCCATGGCAACCACAGCAAAGGCTTCATTGATCTCAAACAGATCAACATCACCCTTAGTCCACTCAACTTTTTTCATCACTTTGCGAATGGCGTCGATTGGTGCCATGGTGAATTCAGATGGTTTCCGTGCATGTGTAGAATGAGCCAAAAAGGTTGCAATCGGTTTTAGACCGCGTTTTTCTGCTTCTGACTTACGCATCATGACCAGTGCCGCGCCGCCATCGGAAATGGAGGAGGCGTTTGCAGCCGTTACGGTTCCGTCTTTAGCAAACGCTGGCCGCAACGTTGGAATCTTGTCTGGATTTCCTTTGAGAGGTTGCTCATCTTTTTCAATGACGATTTCGCCTTTTCGGGTTTTCACTGTAACCGGAGCAATTTCTTCGTCAAAGCTGCCGTCTTCTGTCGCTTTTTTGGCGCGAGCAAGAGATTCAATGGCATATGCATCCTGGTCCTGGCGGGTAAACTGATACAGCGTCGCAGTTTCCTCTGCAAAACTTCCCATCAGACGACCTTCTTCATAGGCATCTTCTAAACCGTCCAGAAACATATGATCTTTTACGGCAGCATGGCCAAGGCGAAGGCCATCGCGCACTTTTGGCAGAATATACGGCGCGTTGCTCATGCTTTCAAAACCGCCCGCAACCATTACATCGCTGCTACCTGCTTTGATTGCATCATGGGCATACATGGCGGCCTGCATGCCAGAACCACACATTTTATTCACAGTCGTGCACCCAACGCTGTCTGGAATACCCGCACCAAATGACGCTTGACGCGCTGGTGCCTGGCCAAGACCCGCAGGAAGAACACAGCCCATGATAACTTCGTCGGTATCGTCGCCAGTAACACCGGCGCGTTTCATGGCTTCTTCAATTGCAACGGCACCAAGAACTGGCGCTTTCACATCAGAAAGGTCGCCTTGAAAGCCACCCATTGGAGTACGGGCCATACCAACAATGACAATAGGATCGTCGCTCATTCTTTTCTCCATTTTCAAATTCTATTCG
>JAESPT010000284.1 GCA_016765515.1 Sneathiella sp.
ACGCCCAGATTTCTCAACCTGCTCCAATGCAGCTTCTGTCACTGTCGCTTCGATATTTTTGCGTTCCTGATTATAGTCATCCAAATAGGACGCCAGTTTCTGACATTCCTCCGGATTGGTACTAGAAAGAAGGCGCGCGCCATATTCAGGTTTCCCAACGCGCCCGCCCGCATTAACCCGGGGACCTAGTAAATACCCGAGATGATAGGTGCCCGGTGTTTCATCCAGCCCTGCCACGTCAGCAAGGGCAACAAGACCGGCGTTACCGCGCCGCGCCATAACTTTCAATCCTTGAGCGACAAAGGCTCTGTTGAGGCCTATAAGCGGCACAACGTCACATACGGTCCCCAAGGCCACCAGGTCGGTCAGAACCATCAGGTTAGGCGGTGTTTTGTCGCCATACCATCCACCCGTGCGTAAATCACGGTTTACCGCCACGCACAGCAGGAATGTCACCCCGACAGCGGCAAGATAGGTAAACTCCTGGCTTTCGTCGTGTCGCTTTGGATTAACAACAGCGACAGCTTCTGGAAGACGTGTTTCCGCTTGGTGGTGATCAACAACGATAATATCTAATCCGATGGTTTTGGCATGATCCAGAACATCGAAAGAAACAATACCACAATCCACTGTAATAATCAGAGAGGTCCCTTGCGCCTTCAAAGTATCAAAGGCCTCTTTATTGGGACCGTAGCCCTCTTTCATCCGATCAGGAATGTAGATAATAAGCGCAACACCGAGAAGGTCAAAAAACCGTTTTAAAACGCCCGATGACGTCGCACCGTCTACGTCATAATCTCCAAACACTGCGATCGTCTCGTGTCCTTGAATAGCGGACACAATGCGTGCGGACGCAACATCCATATCTTTGAAAGTCGACGGGTTGGGAAGCATATCCCGCAAAGTGGGATTAAGGTATTGTTCAGCCTCATCCAGCCCGACACCGCGACCAGCCAGTACTCTGCCGACAATTTCCGGGATGTCCATTCGCTGGGATAAGGCAAGGCCAAGGCGGTCATCATTGGACCGCAATCGCCATTTTTTTTCCTTAAGTGAGCATTCAACCCCCAAAAATGCCGGTATATCCTGCTCACTCATAGTTTTTTCCTGTTACTTAGCGCGGTGATCACCACGAATATAGCGAACTGTTCCTGTATGAGAACGCATAACGATCGTCTCTGTCTGGATACGATTATTAACCTGACGAACACCCCGCAACATGGAACCATCCGTCACACCGGTTGCAGCAAAGATAACATTGCCCGCAGCCAACTCTTCCAAGGAATAGGTCCGGTTTAAATCTGTCACGCCCCACTTGGCTGCCCGTGCTTTTTCATCCTCATTCCGAAAGACCAAACGGCCTTGCATTTGACCGCCAATACAGCGAAGTGCTGCGGCTGCAAGAACCCCTTCCGGAGCCCCACCTGTGCCCACATACATGTCGATACCTGTTGACGGGTCAGCCGTCGCCATTACGCCGGCCACATCGCCGTCAGAGATCAATTTAATGCGCGCACCTGTTTCGCGGATACTGGCAATAATTTCACCGTGGCGGGGACGATCGAGAACACAGGCCATGGTCTGACTAACAGAAATGCCCTTTGCATCTGCGATGGCTCTCATATTTTCGCCAGCAGATTTATCAATATCAACGATCCCGTCTGGCAAGCCGCCGCCCACAGCAATTTTTTCCATATAGGTATCCGGGGCATGCAGAAAGTTACCGGATTCGGCGAAGGCTATAACCGCCAACGCATTGGGGCCACCTTTTGCTGTCAGGGTCGTTCCTTCCAGTGGATCAAGGGCAATATCAATTTTTGGCCCTTTACCTGTTCCAACTTTTTCACCGATAAACAGCATTGGAGCTTCGTCACGCTCGCCTTCACCAATGACAATTGTACCATCAATATCTAATTCGTTAAGGGCCGTACGCATTGCGTCAACAGCCGCCTGGTCCGCGGCTTTTTCATCACCAAGACCAACGAGATTACAGGCCGCGCGTGCTGCGGCTTCCGTTACTCGTACAATTTCAAGTGTGAGTTTTCTATCCATAGAAGATATTTCAGACATATTCTTTCATCCAGCATTTAGGAACCGAAAATCTATTCCGGCCAATATAAGTTAAAGCGATGCAATTCTGATCATACGCGGGGTTGCAGAGCTGTGATCAAATTCATTAATTTTTGAAAGTGCCCTTAGAATAGACGCTTCCTTGACTTCGTGAGTTGTCAGAACGACGGACACAGCTTCTTCCGGGGCTCGTCCCCGTTGAAGCAGACTTTCAATAGAAATTTCTTCATCCCGGAAAACTGCAGACACATCTGCAATCACACCCGGACGATCGAATACAGTTAAGCGCACATAATAACACCCGACATGCTCCTCAACGGGAACTTTTGGGATATCCACCATTTTTTCAACGGGTATACCGAATGTCGGTGCCGTCCGGCCTGCGGCAATATCAACAATATCCGCCACGACGGCAGAAGCCGTTGGCCCTTCACCGGCGCCGCGACCTTCATAAACAGTGCTGTCAACGAAATCGCCTTCAGCAACCACTGCATTAAACACACCAGCTACATTGGCAATCGCCGTATCCGCTCGTACCATGCAGGGGTGAACCCGTTGTTCGATACCTTTGCTCGTTCGACGAGCAACACCCAGCAAGCGAATACGATATCCAAACTCCTTGGCAAATTCGATATCCAGAGCGGACACGTCGCGAATGCCCTCAATATAGACACTATCAAAGTCGACCGGTGTTCCGAAAGCAAGGGACGTCAGGATCGCAAGTTTATGGGCCGCATCAATGCCATCAACATCAAAACTGGGATCTGCCTCTGCATAACCAAGATTTTGAGCTTCTTCCAGAATGCTTTCAAACTCGCCCCCGGTTTCTTCCATTTCCGTCAGGATATAATTGCAGGTGCCGTTCAAAATACCGTAAACCCGATGAATGCTGTTTCCAGCAAGACCTTCTCGCATGGCCTTTACAATGGGAATACCGCCCGCAACAGCCGCTTCATAATTTAGCGACACCCCTTTTTTCTCGGCCAATGCCGCAAGTTCGGTACCATGAACAGCGAGCAGCGCCTTATTGGCTGTGACGACTGGTTTTCCCGCTTCCAGCGCAGCGAAGCACAGGTCTTTTGCAATCCCCTCACTCCCTCCGATCAGCTCTAGAACCAATTCCACATTGGGATCATTGGCCAGCTCAACCGCATTGTCATACCAGGTCATCCCATCCAGGCTCACAGCACGATTTTTTGACCGATCTCGACCTGAAACAGCGACAATCTCAAAATTTACACCGGCACGATTATTGAGAAGTTGGGTATGCTGCTGAATAATCTTGATAACGCCGACACCGACTGTCCCTATTCCTGCAATACCGATTTTCATGTCTTTTGCCACTATTTAGTTGAATTAAAAGCCGCCAGATGTTTGTCAGCATCTGCCAAAAATTTCTTTACATTCCGGCACGCTTGCCGAATGCGTTGTTCATTTTCCACCAGTGCAATACGAACATAGTTGTCCCCATGCTCTCCGAAACCAAGCCCCGGCGCAACAGCAACATTCGCTTCTTTTAATAATAGTTTGGAAAACTCAAGGCTACCGAGTGATTTAAAGGGTTCCGGTATAGGCGCCCAGGCAAACATTGTCGCATCCGGAGAGGGGATGTCCCAACCGGCCGCAGCCATACCACTTATCATTACATCCCGGCGTGTTTTATACATTTGACGCGCTTCATCCACACAGTCTTGAGGACCATTGAGGGCCGCTGTCGCGGCCACTTGAATGGGAGTGAAGGCACCATAATCCAGATAGGATTTAATGCGGGTAAGCGCGCCGATCAGTTCTTTATTACCCGTCGCAAAACCCATACGCCATCCGGGCATGGAATAGGTTTTGGATAAGGATGTAAATTCAACAGCGATGTCCTTTGCCCCCTCAATCTGCAATATTGAAGGGGGTTTTTCATCACCAAAATAGATTTCTGCATAGGCCAAATCAGAAAGAATATACATGTTGTGACGTTTGGCATAATCCACAATTTTTTGATAAAATTCCAGATCCACAGTCATGGCTGTCGGGTTTGACGGAAAATTCAGGATCAGGCATGTGGGTGTGGGAATACAGTGCCGCATTCCCCGCTCCAACGCTTCAAAAAAATCAATACCCGGTCCGATCTCAAAATGGCGGACAACAGCACCGGCAATAATAAAACCATAAGGATGTATAGGGTAACTTGGATTCGGAGACAGAATAACGTCACCAGGTGTGGTAATCGCCATGGCAAGATTTGC
>JAESPT010000285.1 GCA_016765515.1 Sneathiella sp.
AATACGTTGCAAATGAACCTGGGTTGCCTTGTCGGCATTGTCTGCAGGAAATTGCAGAGGGCGATGAGTTTCTAATTCTATCCTACAAACCTTTTGAAACCGAGCAACCATTTGCTGAGCAGGGGCCTATTTTTTTGCATGCCAAAGAATGTGATGCTTATTCGGATCAGAACAATCTCCCTGAAATGTATGAGCCGGAGAATCAGACTCTTCTGCGGGGTTACAGCCGTCACGACCGGATCGTTTATGGAACGGGTCAGGTTGTGACCAATCGGGATATTAACCAGGCGGCCAAAGAAATTCTAGCGACCAAAGGCGTCCAATATATTCACGCTAGATCTGCGACCAATAACTGTTTTCAGTTTCGCATAGATCGCAAAAGCTAATACGGACCATTCCCTTTAATATTGTATCAATGACAATAAAAGGGCTGGTAAAATAGTCACTAAATACGAATATGGACCTCATCTAAAAATATGAGGTCCCAAAATGCTCCCCAGCCAACGCCAGTTATTCGATATTCCAGACGACGTCGCCTATTTTAATTGCGGATATATGGGGCCGCTGATGAAATCCGCAATAGAAGCGGGGATAGCTGGACTAAAAAGAAAATCTACACCCTGGACACTTTCCCCAAATGACTTTTTTACCGAAAGCCAGAGCGCCCGAAAACTGTTCGCAAATCTAATAAACGCCGACGCAGAAGATATCGCTATTATTCCTGCAGCTTCTTACGGACTTGCGGTCGCTGCCAAAAATATTCCCGTTAAAAAGGGTAAGACTGTTCTGATCCTGAAAGATCAGTTTCCTTCGAATTTCTATTGCTGGCAGGAATTATGTAACGAAACGGGAGGCCGCATAGTAACAATTGAACCTCCGATGGATCACGATTGGACAAAAGTAATTCTAGAGAAAATCAATGAAAATACGGCATTGGCGGCCCTTCCCCATAATCTTTGGACAGACGGCGGATTGCTGGATCTTGAGCGTATCGGAAAACGCTTGAGAGAAGTCGGTGCAAAACTTGTTCTGGATGTCACCCAGTCATTAGGCGCCATGCCATTGGATGTCAGCAAAATCAAACCCGATTTCCTTGTGGCTGCAGCCTATAAATGGCTTCTCGGCCCGTACAGTGTTGGCTTTATGTATGTCGCCCCGGAACATCAAAACGGCATCCCCATAGAGCATAGTTGGCTGAACAGACATGGATCAGAGGATTTTTCAGCCCTCGTTGATTATCAAGACGATTTTCAACCCGGTGCGGTGCGGTATGACATGGGGCAGAGAGCCAACTTCGCTCTAATGCCCGTTGCCGTGGCCGCTCTTCAACAAATTTCTGAGTGGGGTGTAGAGGAAATCTATAAAAGCCTGACAGAAAAGACATCAAATATTGCAAAAGCCGCTGAAGAATTGGGTTTCAAATCCCTGCCTCTTGCGCATCGAGCAGGACATTTTTTGGGACTGAGCCATGCAAACGGTATTTCTCCGACTTTACTTGCCGATTTAGCGGAAGAAAAAATCTTTGTCTCTGCTCGAGGGAAATCCTTGCGAATTACGCCTCATCTCTACAATAATACCCATGATGCAGAGCGACTTATTAACGCACTGGCCAAAGCTGTTGGAAAATAACAAGGAAATGACATTCGATTTACAGAAAATTCGAGCCGAGACACCCGGTATCAACAATAGAATTCACTTTAATAATGCAGGGGCTTCCTTAATGGCGTCCCCCATTCATCATGCTGTGCTCAAGCATCTTGATTTGGAAATGCAGATTGGCGGGTATGAAGCGCAGGACACGGTTTTTTCTGCACTCGAACATACCTATGATGCCATTGCAGCCCTGATAAATTGCAGTCGTGATGAAGTTGCTCTTATGGAAAATGCGAGTGCCGCATGGAGTAGTGCCTTTCATGGAATGGCTTTGCAAAAAGGTGACCGTATTCTCACGGCAGAGGCTGAATATGCAAGTAATGTGATCTCCTATCTTCAAATGGCCGAAAAAAAAGGTGTTAAAATTGACGTTATTCCCAGTGATACAATGGGCCAAACTGACGTTGCCGCTTTGGAAAACATGATTGATGGAAAAGTAAAATTGATCTCAATCAGCCATATTCCAACCAATGGCGGCCTTATTAACCCAGCTCGGGAAATTGGCGCAATTGCGCGGAAGCACAAGATCCCCTACCTGCTTGATGCTTGCCAATCAGTTGGACAGATTCCTTTGGATGTGGAGAAAATAGGCTGTGATATGTTGTCCGCAACAGGACGCAAATATCTTCGTGCGCCCAGAGGAACAGGATTTCTATATGTTCGCAAGAACTTCATGGAGCAACTTTCCCCTCCCTTTCTGGATTTACACAGCGCAGACTGGACCAGCAAAACCACCTACAAAATCCGCAGTGATGCAAGGCGATTTGAAAATTGGGAACGAAATATCGCTGCTGTCATTGGGTTAGGAGTTGCTGTCGATTATTTTATGAATATCGGTGTTGAAACAGCCTCGAAAAGATTGTGCGCTCTTGCTGCTGAAGCCCGTACAGGCCTGTCAAATATTCGCGGATTTACTGTTCACGACGTGGGGCCGCGTAAAGGGGGTATTGTAACGTTCACACATGATCGTGTTGCGCCAGCCGAGATTAAAAACATACTCCACAACCATGACATTAATATAACGACAACACCTATTACTGCTACGCGATATGATATGGAGAAGAGGTCCCTCAATATACTTGCAAGAGCTTCATTTCATTACTACAATAATGAAGAAGAATTAGCTAAGTTTTTAAACGTTTTACAAGATTTGCAGAAGTAAATACACATCTCTAAATTTGACAAATTAATCCTTCGTTAATAATTATATATTAGTAATTGATGTTCGCGCTAGAAGGCGTTATCTCGGTATAGAAATTCCGAAAGGTTGTTTATATGTTTCCTTCTTCTCTCGGAGCCGCTGTGAGCGGTATCCAACCAAGTGTTCCTGTACAAAAACAGGAAACCAACGAAGAGTTCGCAAAACCACCCCAAGAGCAACTGGAGACCGCTGCCGCCAAGGAAAGCAGTGTGCCAATTGTTCCGCCGACCAACGGAACTTCTATTTCCGTTGAGGCTATTACGGCCGTTCAACAAGCGAATGAAACAGTCGCAAGTGCGTCCAAAATAGCGAATAATACCCAGATTGCAAACAATACTCAAATCGCAACTGCGCAATTAACAGATGTAGACGGTTCACAAGATCCCGTAGCTGAAGCAAATGGCGAAGAAATCACAGAAAACCGGCAAAACATCTCTACAGAAGTTCCCGTTGGAGAAGAAACCGATGGTGCTGGGCGGTCAGTCCGAAATCCGATAGATCTTCAAATCTGATACACTGAAATAGCAACAAATCAATAGATCAGGCACAAAATGATTTCTGGCACAAGTTCCTATATCCCCACTGATGTATTGATGCGTCCCGATGCGGCTGTACAAAACGCGCCATTGGTGACCGATACTGAAACTGTTCTGCCGCCAGTCAGTGCCGTTCAACAAGGTGAAGCTGCGTCAGGACCGGAGAATGGAAAACAGGGTGCTTCCTCTCCGATCATTTCTCTCTCCCCAGAACTTGTGACGGCACTCCAGGGTAATGATGAAAATTCTTCTGTGGTTCACGAAGAGGACGCCCCCCAACAACCAAAGGAAAGCAGCAGAGATAAACCTGAAACATCTGCATCCGGCCTGACCGATGCCGAAGAAGCTCAAGTGGATGCTCTGAAAGAACGGGATCAGGAAGTGCGTACCCATGAACAAGCCCATGCTTCATCCGGCGGACAATATGCGGGCTCTCCGAGCTATGAATATGAAACAGGCCCGAACGGACAGCAATATGCCGTGGGCGGTGAAGTCCAAATAGATACAGCGGCAATTGCAGGAGATCCAGCAGCAACCATTGCAAAGATGGATACCGTTATTAAAGCTGCCTTGGCCCCTGCAGATCCGTCAGGACAGGATAAAGCCGTTGCAGCCGCAGCTTCTCAGAAAAGAATCGAAGCACAGGCCGAATTAAACGCTCTAAAGCAAGCGGAACGAACAGGTGAAGTACCCGAAGGGGGCGAAACACTTTCAGAAGGAGCTCCTGTAGAAACGTCATCAGGTACGGGTTTTGTTAATCCGGCCTCGACAAGTGGGGCCGATACAATTATTGATCTGGTTGCTTGAAAACCTACCCGCTAAAACTCCCTTACAGTATGCCCGTGATGCAGTGGGCCATGCCCGCGCCCAAGGCCTGGTGCCTCTCGTATGGCAATTTCAACATATCTGAGTCCACGTTCCACACTGTCGTGCAAGGATAAACTTTGCGCAAGTCCCGTTGCGATCGCAGATGAAAGCGTACAGCCGGTGCCATGCGTGTGTTGTGTATCCACACGTGGATGCTCAAAAATCTCAATGGAATCCATTGTTACAAGCACATCTGTAACAATGGCACCGTTCCGATGCCCCCCTTTCATAAGGATGGCATCCGGACCCATTGACAGAAGCTTTTTGGCGGCATGTTTCATTTCTTCCACTGTTTCAATGGAAAGTCCGGTTAAGCTCTCAGCCTCCGGGATATTAGGTGTCAGAAGAGTCGTATGTTTTGAAATCAGCCGATCCACGATGGATTTCTGTGCATCATCGGCTAAAAGAGCGGCACCACCCTTTGCAATCATGACCGGATCAAGAACAATGGGTGGCAAATCATTGCGGCTATCGAAAAAATCAGCGACAGCGTCAACAACCTCTGCTCTGTGCAGCATACCAATTTTAATGGCATCAAGACCAATATCATCAAGGACAACCCGGATTTGTTCGACAACAAAAGCTGGATCAATGGCCTCAATTGCACTTACACCTTCTGTGTTTTGAGCGGTTAAGGCCGTCAGAGCCGTTGCACCATATCCTCCAAGAGCTGTGATCGTTTTCAAATCAGCCTGAATACCGGCACCCCCGCTGGAATCCGAGCCTGCTATTGATAAAACACGGCCTCTCATTTTCTCTCTATTCCTTTATTGGGATACCTTGCTCACTTCACTCACAATATCATCGACAATCTGCATCACCATGTCACTATTTTCACCTTCCCCCATCACGCGAATTAGGGGTTCAGTTCCTGATTTTCGGATAAGCAAACGTCCCGTATTTCCCAATTTTATTTCACCATCGCGGATAGCTGCTTTTACATGTTCTGACTGAAGTGGATCTACCTTTTGATACCGCACATTTTTCAAAATCTGCGGATAGGGATCGAAACTATTACAAACTTCACTTACAGGACGATTCTTTTCAACAATCACAGACAATACTTGCAGCGCGGCGATGAGCCCATCTCCGGTCGTGCTAAAATCGCTCAAAATCATGTGTCCGGACTGTTCGCCCCCCAGGTTAAATCCGTGTGCACGCATATGCTCCACAACATACCGATCTCCAACAGCGGTACGCACCAAATTCAACCCCTGACCTTGTAGAAATTTTTCAAGTCCCATATTGGACATAACGGTAGCAACCAAACCTCCGCCTTTCAGCAGATCTTTGTCAGCCCAACTTTTGGCAATCAGTGCCATTAATTGATCACCGTCAATCAGTTCTCCATTCTCATCGCACATAATCAAACGATCGGCATCGCCATCAAGGGCAATCCCCAAATGGGCCCCTTCCTCAACAACCCTTGCACACATGGCTTCAGTCGCCGTTGATCCACAGCCGTCGTTAATATTGAAACCGTCTGGATTGACCCCCATTGAAATCACTTCAGCTTCCAATTCCCATAGGATTGTCGGTGCAACCTTGTAGGCTGCACCATTCGCACAGTCGACAACGATCTTCAGGCCTTTCAGAAGTTGTTGTCTGGGGAAACTATTTTTTGCAAATTCTATATACCGCCCCCTGGCGTCTTCTAATCGCGTCGCCCGACCGAGCAATTTTGGAACCGCGAGAACAAGGTCATCAGAATTTTCAATATCGTGCTCAATTGCAAGTTCAATCTCGTCCGATAGCTTGAACCCGTCGGGGCCGAAAAGTTTAATACCATTGTCCTGATAAGGATTGTGGGAAGCAGAAATCATCACGCCCAGATCAGCTCTTAGAGATCTCGTAAGCATTGCTATTGCTGGTGTAGGCAATGGACCGACAAGAACAACATCCATACCGACAGAAGTAAATCCGGCCGTTAATGCCGGTTCCACCATATACCCGGATAGTCGTGTATCTTTTCCAATAACAACACGATGTCGGTAGTTCCCGCGACCTGCAAATCTCTTCCCAGCCGCCATCCCAACTCTTAACGCTATATCCGCAGTCATCGGTTTCTGGTTAGCCGTACCGCGAATACCGTCAGTACCAAATAATTTCCGTGTCATTAATCATCCGTCATTTTTAAGACCCATTCCCTTCAAATCACGAAACAGGTCGACATTTCACGTGTTGTATTCAAACTAGGGTGTTAGTCCCGTTTTATCAATTGATTGCCAAACCTTTATGGCTTGGCGTGTCTCCGCCACATCATGGACCCGGAAAATTTGGACCCCGGCAGTTAAGCCTTGCAAGAGAGCGGACAGAGAACCGCCCATTCGTTCCGAAGCTTCAGATGGCCTATCGATCTGGCTAATAAAAGACTTCCGGGAAACGCCCAGAAGGACCGGACAACCAAGACCATGGAAAAATCGTAACCCTTTTAGAAGTATCCGATTATGGTCCAGCGTTTTTCCAAACCCTATCCCGGGATCTATATATATCTGGTCTCGTTTCATGCCTGCTTCCAGGCATTTTTCCACCCGGCTTCGCAGATAATCTATCACGTCAAACAAAACATGATCATAGGTCGGGTTGTCCTGCATGACTTTAGGATCAGCGGAACTATGCATTAAACAAACGGGCACATGCTTTTTAACGGCCACCGCCATACTCTTTGGATCATATTCAAGGGCTGTAACATCATTAATCAGGCCAGCTCCGGCTTCAATAGCCGCATCCATCACCGCGGATTTCCGTGTATCAATGGACAGAAGTGGGCCAAGATTTCGGCATTTTTCAATAACCGGCAGCACCCGATCCAGCTCTTCGTTACTGTCCACAAAATCGGCTCCGGGTCGCGTGCTCTCACCGCCTATATCAAGGATATCAGCACCGGCGTCCCGAAGGGTAATCGCCTGTTTAACGGCGGCTTCGGTCGTCTGAAATAAACCGCCATCTGAAAAACTATCCGGAGTCACATTCATGAGCCCCATAATCAAAGGCGTATCTCTACTACCAATGAGATTGTACCTGTTCAGGTTTTTCAAAAAGCCCAGTTGATCCAGAATAGAAAGGCCCAAATGATCTTCACTTTTTGCCCAGCCCTCAACCTCTGCCAATGTATATTCTGAGAGAAAGAGTTCTTTTGACGAAAAACGAACAGCGACTGAAACGCGCTCTTCACCCGCCATGGAAAAAACCGGTGCCAAATAAACCTTGTCAGATAACGAAAGGCCCCGCGGTAAAGCGGAGCCTTTTTGTCGTAAATTCATTCCGGCCCCTTATGAACCAGGTTGAGGTTCTGGCTCCAGGCCACCTGTTCCGCCGGAGCTCTTATGGCCATCGGCTTCAGGAACAGCAGAACTCGGTCCAGAATCTATGGGATCATCATCCTCATCAGGTCGGTTGAGATCGCCCCCTTCCATAAGGATTTTGATATCATCCCCACTCAAAGTTTCATAATCCAACAACCCTTTGGCAATCGTATGAAGTTGATCTACATGCTCCGTCAAAATTTTACGGGCAGTCGTTTCACCTTCTTCGACAAAACGACGGACTTCGTTATCAATAAGCTGCGCCGTTGCATCAGACATATTTTTCTGCTGTGCAACAGAATGGCCTAGGAACACCTCTTCCTGGTTAGCACTATACAACAATGGCCCCAGCTTATCAGACAAGCCCCATTCGGTGACCATACGACGAGACATTTCAGTCGCCATTTTTATGTCGCCAGAAGCACCGGTAGTTACGGCATCATGACCAAATATCATTTCCTCGGCAACACGCCCGCCCATAGCCACGGCCAGGTGAGCGAGGCATTGGTCTCTGCGCATAGAGTAACTGTCTTTTTCAGGAAGCCGCATAACCATCCCAAGAGCACGTCCCCGGGGAATAATTGTTGCTTTATGAATTGGATCAGATGCTTTCATATGC
>JAESPT010000286.1 GCA_016765515.1 Sneathiella sp.
CGTACACGGCAGTCTGCCAGGCATTTGACGGAAGCCTTCAAAAACAGATCAACCCGTAAAATATATTGGGCGCTCGTCGCTGGCGTGCCTCGGCCTCATCAGGCGACAATCTCATATAACCTGCACAAAATCGTAACAGCGAACGGTGAAAAAGTTGTCGTCGATCGTCAGGGGAAAAAAGCTGTCAGTGATTATTCTGTGGTCGAGGTTGCGGGTACAAAAGCCGCCTGGCTCGTTATGAAACCGCTAACAGGGCGTACCCATCAGCTTCGTGTTCATTGTGCGGCCATTGAAACCCCGATTGTTGGAGACGGAAAATATGGTGGGCCTGAAGCTTTTCTGGATGGTGCTATTTCCAAAAAAATGCATCTCCATGCACGGGAAATTACAATCTCTCATCCCGATGGCGGTGATATAACAATTTCTGCGCCACTGTCTGATCACATGGCAGCCACATGGAAATTGCTTGGTTTCCATGAAAATGACTATGAAGATCCTTTTGAAGAGCAGGGAATATAACGTTTATTGAGATAATCTCTTGACTATCTGATTTGATTAGATAGATTTTCAGACATGGAAAACACTGAACGACTACTAGGAAACTTGCGACTTATTGGCCCGGCGCTGTAAAAGCAGCCGGAGAAGACGAAGTCCTATTCCCTAATTGTCGAGAAATCAGATGTACGTAACTAAGGCCAGACAGCCTGCACTTTCAAAACAAAATAACTCTTTGAGAAACCTGTTTTTGATCCAGGATGAAGTTTTACTTCTATCCGGGAGGCTCTCTCGACTTACGAGCGGTCGTCTGCTTGGGTAGCGCCTGACGACCGTATTAGCTGCGAACAACTGAACATAGATATACCGCGGATGCCCGGCGCTCCGCGAAGAAAATCAAGGATAGTAAAATGAACTTCGTACCTGGTGAAAAATATAAAGCGTTTGAGCCTATTGATTTGCAAGATCGACGTTGGCCTGGTCGTGTTATCGATAAAGCTCCCATCTGGTGTAGTGTTGATCTTCGGGATGGTAACCAGGCTCTGATCGAGCCTATGGGGCATGAGCGTAAATTGCGGATGTTCCGTCATTTGGTTGAGCTTGGCTTTAAGGAAATTGAAGTCGGTTTCCCCTCAGCCTCACAAACTGATTTTGATTTTGTCCAGTTTTTGATCAAAAACGGAGAAATTCCCGATGATGTCAAAATTCAGGTGCTGACACAGGCTCGGGAAGGATTGATCCGACGGACCTTTGAATCCATTGAGGGATCTAAGCAGGCGATCGTTCATTTGTACAATTCCACTTCAACGCTGCAGCGCCGTGTTGTTTTTGATTTGGACAAAGTGGGAATTAAGAAAATTGCCATTGAAGGGACCAAGCTTGTTCGTCAACTCGCGGATGAAATGACCGATACCAAAATTCAGATGGAATATTCACCTGAAAGTTTTACGCAAACAGAGCTGGATTATGCGTGCGAAGTCTGCACAGCCGTTATGGAAATCTGGAAACCGACTGAAGATAACAAGATAATCTTTAATCTGCCGGCAACAGTTGAAGTCGCGGGACCAAATGTTTATGCGGATCAGATTGAGTGGATGGATCGAAATTTACCGAACCGAAACACGATCATTTTGTCTTTGCATCCACACAACGATCGCGGAACCGGTGTTGCTGCTGCTGAATTTGGTGTCATGGCGGGTGCGGATCGTATTGAAGGTACCTTGTTTGGTAATGGTGAGCGGACCGGCAACGTCGATATCGTCAATTTAGCGATGAATATGTACACACAAGGGGTCAATCCTGAGCTGGATTTCAGCAATATCAATGAAGTTGTTCGGACTGTTGAATATTGTAACCAGTTGCCTGTTCATCCGCGTCATCCTTACGGCGGCGAGCTGGTCTTTACAGCTTTTTCCGGGTCGCACCAGGATGCGATTAAAAAAGGGTTTGGGGCTTTGAAGAAGTCCAACAGCGAACTGTGGGAAATTCCATATTTGCCCGTTGATCCCGCTGATTTGGGTCGTAATTACGATGCAGTTATCCGGGTTAATAGCCAATCTGGCAAGGGCGGTGTTGCGTATTTGCTGGAAGAAGATTACGGCATTGAATTGCCTCGCTTGCTGCAAGTGGAGTTCAGTAAAATCATTCAGAGCATTTCAGAAGAAACTGGTAAAGAACTGTCTTCCTCTTTCATCTTTGAAATGTTTGAAAAAGAGTACCTGGAAGCCGCGGGTACTATAGAATTTATCAATCATCAGACGACTGTCGATACCCATGCAACAGAGCGCCGTATTTTGAGCGCGACAGTTAAAGTAAATGGTCAGGAAAAAGTCATTGAAGGGACTGGTACCGGACCGATTGATGCCTATGTCAATGCGCTGAAAGATAATTTTGGTATTGATCTTACTGTCAATGATTACCGGGAACATACAACGGGATCCGGTGCTGATGCCGTTGCTGTTGCCTATGTTGATATGCGGGGAAGCGACGGCCAACCTGTCTTCGGTGTTGGCCGACATGCCAATATTGTAACGGCTTCCTTGAAGGCCATTACCAGTGCGGTAAACCGCGCTGGTAAATAAAACCTGTCTTGTTTGTTTGAAATTCAGCCCGGTATTTTACCGGGCTGTTTTTGTTTTAGGAGGTTCAAAACCCGACCGTCAATTACCAGCAGACCTACTCCGACAAATCCCATCCCGGCAAGGGTTTTAAAGGCAAGAGCTTCACCAAGAAAAAGTATTCCCAGAATAATGGCGCTGACAGGCACCAGTAATGTGACCAAGGAAGCATTCATCGCACCGGCGCTGCTCAGTATTTTGAAATAGAGAATATAGGCAAGTGCGGTACTGAAAAGAGCGAGCGCAAAAATTGCTGCAATTGTACTGATGCTGAGAGATGTAATAATATCAATGGGGTTGTCCACGATGAAGACAAGCGGAGCCAACAAAAGAGTTGCGCCTGTCATTTGACCTGTTGCGATGATCATGGGAGATATTCCCGCCTTGGCGAAGCGCCGTCCAAATACCAGGGCAACACCATATGACGCTGCGGCAGCCAAAACGGCAAGTTGACCGAGAACGTCAGAACCAGAAAAGCCAATAGCGCTGATATCCGGCCCGATCATCACGCCAACACCGATAATACCAAAGAGCACACCTGCAATTTTCCGCCTCGTCAGTTTTTCAGAAGGTTCAGTTGTAAATAGATGGGCAATGACTGCGGTGAAAAGCGGTGTTGTTGCATTGAGAACAGACGCAAGACCGCTGCCGATTTGAGTCTGACCCGCAACAATGAGGCTAAAGGGAACAACGTTGTTGATAAAACCCATAAATAAAAGTGCTCCCAGAATTTTGGGAGCAACAGGAAAGCTTATGCCGCGAATTTTCAAAAATATCTGAAGGGCAATAGCCGCTATGCAGACACGTCCAAAGACAACCGTGAAAACAGGGAGCTCCTGCAAAGCGACACCGTTGAAGAAAAAGGAACCTCCCCAAAGTATGGAGAGGACAATCAACATACTCCATTCAACAAGGTTCATTGTATTCTGGTGGGGTGTTTGACTGGTTTGTCGCTTCATATTTTTCATCCTGTTGATACGTTACCAGCAAGTATGCCCAAAAGTCAGCGGTTATTCTTGCCGGATGTCGATGTGAAACTTTTTAACTTATCGATCAGAAAATGCCGGATGTTTTCATTTGGTTTTTTCTATTTGTGAATTCGTGTAGTTTGATCCGGCGGCGTAAATATTGTTCGTCATAGTATAATTTATGCTTATATATTAGGAGCTAATTGTAATGTCAGTTGATAAGTCTGTGCTGAAACTTGTTGTGTTCGATTGCGACGGAACATTAGTTGACAGCCAATACAATATAATCAATTGCATGACCTCGGCATTCAACGCATGTGGCCTAAAAGAGCCTAAGGATGCGGATGTTAGATCCATTATTGGCCTGAATCTTGACCAAGCAATTCATCAACTCATGCAGGATAAGGATGATCTGGAATTACTGGGACAGTTGGTCGACGGTTACAAGAACGCCTTTCGCGTTCAACGTCTGGAGCCGGATCATCAGGAACCGCTTTACGCGGGAGCGTTGGATGCACTGAAATTACTGGATGATGCAGGAACGTTGATGGGGGTCGCAACAGGAAAATCCTTGCGCGGTTTGCGCGCTGTCATTGACATGCATGATCTGAATCAGTTTTTTATGACGTTGCAAACCCCTGACCATAATCCGGGTAAACCTCACCCTCAAATGCTTGAAAAGGCTATGTCTGATGCCGGAACAGACCCGGCAAATACATATATGATTGGCGATACCAGCTACGACATGATGTTAGCGAAAAATGCAGGCTGTCACGCTATTGGGGTAAGTTGGGGGTATCATGACGAAGAAATGTTGCGTGAGAGTGGTGCTGACCATTTAATTCATAATTATAGTGAGCTCTTTGGTATCGTGCATCCATAACTCGGACATAGAGTTATGCTTGCTTTTAGGTAAATATCGCGTATAAACCAAACGACTGTTTGCTTAACCCGCTCACATTTGACGAAGTTGACAAGACCTTATGAAGCGATTTTATAAACTGGCAGAGGCTGGCCCGCTTGATTCCGGGTATACAGTTTTATTGGATGGGCGTCCCATAAAGACGCCAGCCAAGCAGCCATTATTTCTCCCTATCAAAAAACTGGCCGATGAAATTGCCAATGAATGGAATGCACAGTTGGAAACTGTCGAACCGTCTTCCATGCCGTTCATGCAATATGCGGCGACAGCTATTGATCGGGTCGCTAATCAACGGGACACAATTATCGAAGATCTGAGCAGCTTCGGCGGAACAGATCTACTCTGCTACCGGGCGACCTATCCAGAGATACTGGTCCAGAAACAGTCAGACGCATGGGATCCACTTTTGCTGTGGTTAAAAGAAACTTATGATGTCTCTCTACACACCACCACCGGAATTGCGCATATCAAGCAGGATGAGAATTCACTGAATGTTATGCAGACAATTCTTGCTCGCCAAGGGGATCTGCAATTAGCAGCCATTCATGAAATTGTATCACTGACGGGATCCTTGGTTGTGACCCTGGCTGTAATGGCGGGCCATTTAGATGCTGAGCAAGCATTTGATATCAGTGAACTTGATGAAACTCACATTATCGAAGAGTGGGGAGAGCAAGCTGAGGCTGCTGAACGTCGCAAGAACAACAAGAAGAATTTGATAGCAGCAACAAAGTTTTTAACCCTTTGTGACCAATGACAACAGGGCCGTGGCACAAATAAACGGTCGTCAGGGAGTTGAGATGAAAGACATAATTGAGAAACTGGAAGAAAAGCGGGCGAAAGCGCGCTTGGGCGGCGGACAGCGTCGGATCGACGTTCAGCACGCCAAAGGAAAACTTACCGCGCGGGAGCGTTTAGAGTTCCTGCTTGATGACGGATCTTTTGAAGAATGGGACATGTTTGTTGAGCATCGTTGCACTGAGTTTGGCATGGAAGACAATGTCATTACCGGAGATGGTGTTATTACGGGACACGGTACCATCAACGGAAAACTCGTCTTCGTTTTCTCGCAGGATTTTACTGTCCTAGGTGGTTCACTATCCGAATATCATGCGAAAAAAATCTGTAAAGTTATGGATAAGGCCGTTCAGGTCGGTGCGCCGATTATCGGTCTGAACGATTCAGGTGGTGCCCGTATTCAGGAAGGGATCGACAGTCTTGCCGGTTACGCAGAAGTGTTCCAGCGTAATGTTATGGCATCTGGTGTGATCCCGCAGATATCCGTAATTATGGGCCCTTGTGCGGGCGGTGCTGTTTATTCTCCTGCGATGACAGATTTTATCTTCATGGTTCGAGACAGTTCATACATGTTTGTAACAGGTCCTGATGTTGTAAAAACCGTGACCAATGAAACGGTAACTGCCGAAGAGTTAGGCGGTGCGGGAACCCATACAAGCAAGTCATCCGTTGCCGATAATGCCTATGATAATGACG
>JAESPT010000287.1 GCA_016765515.1 Sneathiella sp.
ATATTTTCGATGGCCGTCCAGCGATAGCCCAGTTCAATACCACTTTCATCTTCATATCGAAGATTTTCAGGCTTCTGTTTTAAATGGTAGGCTTCAATTCGTTTTGCCGCAATTTTGAGAGCTTCAAGCGTTTCAGTATCGCAATCCTTGATGGCTGCATCAATTTCTTCGCGTGAGAATTTCATTTGCGACGGGGCAGATAACGACAGTCGGTCGAACTTGTTTGTGTAGTCCAGAACAGCAGCATCACCGCGCATCCTGACGTCTTTCAAGATATCCGATACGATGGCACTGACATCCGCGTCGTTTTCTCTTTTCTGCCCGAGCAGCTGTGCAAAGGCATCTTCAAAGTCAGGGTCTGAATTTTTGAGTTTAAGTGCCATTGACGACGGTCCTGAACTTTTCGATCCATCCATTAAGTTCGACGGAACGTGTTTTTAGAGCCGCTCTATTAACAACAAGGCGAGAGGTAATATCGAGAATTTTCTCAACTTCAACCAGCCCGTTGGCTTTCAGGGTTGCCCCGGAAGAGACCAGATCAACAATTCTTCTGCACAAGCCCAGGCCGGGCGCAAGTTCCATGGCGCCTGACAGTTTGATGCATTCAGCTTGTATCCCTTGCGATGCAAAATATTCGTGGGTCAAGTGGGGGTACTTGGTCGCAATACGAATATGGCTCCACCGACTTGGATCTTTATCATCTTCAAGATCCTTTGGCTGGGCAACAGCAAGATAGCAATGGCCAATATCCAGATCTACAGGGGCGTAGATTTCAGGATAGTCATGCTCTAAAAGAACGTCATTGCCCGCAACACCGAGATGGGCTGCTCCGAAGGCGACAAAAGTTGCCACATCAAAGGATCGAACGCGAATTATAGAAATATGCGGATGGTTTGTTTTAAATTGCAGCAGTCTGCTATCCGGATCGTCAAAAGCGGGTTCCGGTTCGATGCCAACAGATCTAACCAGCGGCATTACTTCTTTCAATATGCGCCCTTTTGGGAGGGCAATAACCAACTCTTCGTTCGAAGACACGTGTTTGCTCCGTCAATAATAACGTCAGGCGTTTTACCTGATTGTCTTTCTCATTTCGTTAAGAAGTCTAATCACTTCCAGTTATGTCGCCCTCATAGGAGGGAATTCCATCAGCCTTCCAGGGGTCACCAACATCGGTAAGGGTGACATTTATGCATTCTGCGTCCAGGCACAAGATCCCCCCACCTGCAAAGTTTAGTCGAATTTCAGCGGCACCGTCTTCACCTGAAGTGCAGGAGATCGTCAGGAGCTCCATGACAGACGTTGGTGTGCCTTGAGAAATACCCGATGCTTTCACTGATAAGATGTCGCTAAAGAACAATCCACTGCGAACACGTAATGCGGATGGTGTGGATGATCCGTACTTTTCCCACATGAACCGGGAGGCGGTTAAAGTGAAATGTCGGACGGTCTGTGAATAACTCATTTCGCCGGGGCTTGTAATCGACCCGACCATTGCTGCAGAGAGGACGGTTATATCCTCTGCTTCCATGGCACTCAGTTTCAATCCTTCAGACACGCTGATCCACCTAATTAAAAACTAAAATTGTTAGCTACCCTGAACACGACAGATATCCGCACCGCAAGCAGCGAGTTTTTCTTCCAAACGCTCATATCCGCGATCAAGGTGATACACTCGATTGATAACGGTTTCTCCGCTCGCTGCCAAGCCTGCAAGTACGAGGGATACGGATGCCCTTAAATCGGTTGCCATTACGGGGGCCCCAACCAGCCCATCTGATCCACGCACCATGGCAGACCGGCCATGAACGTTTATATTGGCGCCAAGGCGGGTTAGCTCTGGCACATGCATGAACCGATTTTCAAATATTGTCTCTGTAATCATGGAGGCGCCGGTTGACACCGTCATCAGTGCCATGATCTGGGCCTGCATGTCTGTGGGGTATCCGGGATAGGGCTGGGTCAGAATGTCCACGCCCTTAATCGGCGATGCAGGGTCGCGAGAAACAATCAGGCCATTATCCGTGGTTTCGATGGAGACGCCGGCATGCTCCAGAACTTCGACAACGGAGCTCACCAAGTCTGCGCGCGTATTCGTCAGTTCAATGCGGCCCCCTGCAATCGCTGCGGCTATTGCGTAGGTCCCTGTTTCAATGCGATCGGGCATAACCGAGTAGTTGGCGCCGTGAAGGCGGGGTTTGCCGGTAATAACCAGTCGCTCAGTTCCCTCGCCGTCGATGTCAGCGCCCATTGCCTGCAAAAGATGAACAAGATCCGTGATTTCTGGCTCCCGCGCGGCATTGTCCAAAATGGTAACACCTTCGGCAAGGCACGCGGCCATGAGCAGATCTTCGGTTGCACCCACAGACACTGAATCAAATCGAATTTCAGCGCCCTTCAGGCCGTTCGGGGCTTCCGCGATCATATAGCCCGCGTCGATTTTAATCGTTGCGCCCATGGCTTCCAAGCCTTCCAGATGCAGGTTCATGGGACGTGTTCCAATGGCGCAGCCCCCTGGGAGCGAGACTTTCGCTTTGCCAACCCGAGCAAGGAGAGGGCCGAGAACGAGTGCTCCCGCCCGCATTTTTCGGACAATTTCATAGGGCGCTTCCGTGCTGGTGATTTCTTCAGCAGTCAAAGAAATCGTTCGGCCATTGCTACTCCCGTTTTCATTGCTCTCACCGTTTAAATGCGCTTTGACGCCGTGCTGACAAAGCAGGTTAATCAAAGTAGAGATATCTGCCACATGGGGGAGGTTGCCTAAATTAACCGTTCCCTCGGTCAGGAGGGACGCCACCATAAGAGGGAGGGCTGCATTTTTTGCGCCGCTGATTTCAATGGTTCCGTAAAGAGGTTTGCCGCCCCGAATGCGAATGCTGTCCATAATAATTTAGTCCTGTCTGCTATTAAATACGGCAGCTCTGTAAGGTGGTCGATTTTTAAACTGAAAGGAGGAGTTATCTTTGAGATAACGCCTCACTGGATACTGTCTTGTTACTGGTCAAATATGGCCGGGATAGGGCGATGTCAGAGCTTGGGCAGGGTAACGCCTTTCTGCCCCATATATTTGCCAGCACGATCCTTGTAGGAAACTTCACAGGGCTCATTCCCTTTGAGGAATAGAAACTGGCAGGCCCCTTCATTGGCATATATTTTTGCAGGAAGGGGGGTGGTGTTGGAAAACTCAAGGGTTACATGACCTTCCCATTCCGGCTCCAAGGGGGTGACATTCACAATGATGCCGCAGCGTGCATACGTGGATTTACCCAGACAAATTACCAGGACATCACGGGGGATGCGGAAATATTCAACCGTGCGGGCCAAGACAAATGAATTGGGCGGGATAACGCAAACATCCGTTTTCCGGTCAACAAAACTGTCATTAGAAAAGTTTTTTGGATCAACTGTTGCCGAATCGATATTGGTGAATATTTTAAATTCATCGGAAACCCGGGCATCGTATCCGTAGGAAGACAAGCCATAGGAAATCATGCCTTCGTGCTTTTGGCTTTCGACAAACGGTTCGATCATATTGTGATTTTGGGCGGCTGATCGTATCCATTTATCGGACAGAACGGACATGAGTTAATTCTCCACTAAACGCTAATAAATTTCGGGGCATCTTATAGGCAACATTTCACGGGGCCAAGGTTTATCATGGAACCGGACATAAAGGATCAGTCTGTCAGACGATTTTTGTTCTTTATTGCATCCGGCGCACCATCGCCGCGCCCTCGTTGCAGGCTTTTCCGTTTGCGTAAATTTTCGCGTAAGGCAGCCGCCAACCGGTCGGCTTTGTCAGACTGAATTTTTTGCTTGGGTGTTTGTGCACCTTTTTCATTGTCATCCATTGGTCTTTACGCTTGTTATTCAAGAAAACTTTATGCCCCTTCAATATAGCTGTCGGTGACAAAATACAAACCTGACAGTGCAAAACCGGGTTTTATTTATGCGTGAGTTTAAAGGAGAGATGCGATCTGTCTCACAGCTCCCATAAATCACTGCGGGTCTCGTTTAGATCAAAAAATTAGGAGTATGGTTGTAATCGATTTGAAAATTAATACTTTATCAACACCTATGGACTAATTCTTGAGGTGTTGAATGGAGCTAACTCTATTTAATACCCCCCCTAAAGCCTGTCACATCAGTGACAGGCTTTTCGTTTACAAGAACGGCGAATGCTGCGGTTTTGTTCTGGTCAAATTTTGTGCTTTATTTTTTCATAAACCCTTTGACATGACTGTAAATACTTATATATTCCGCGCTTGTCACACCTATATAGCCGTCGTAGCTCAGCGGTAGAGCACTCCCTTGGTAAGGGAGAGGTCGAGAGTTCGATTCTCTCCGAC
>JAESPT010000288.1 GCA_016765515.1 Sneathiella sp.
ACATTTTCATCTTCAGATTGTATGGATTTCCACACACTAAATCTTGATGCAAGAAAGGAATTAAGACGTTAGTCGACAAAATCCAATCGGTTCAAGCCATGTTTGGCCATTTTGTCATAGAGCGTTTTTCTGGGAAGTCCCAACACCTCCTGCGTTGCTTTGATACTACCACCACTCGATTTCAAAGCTTGTGAGATTAGGCTTTTCTCAAAATAATTGACCTGGGAGACCAATGATCCTGATTTTTCCTTGCCGCTGGCATTCTGTTCAGACGTATCAAATTCCAGATCGGCATATCCGAGTAAAATGCGATCCGCTACATTCTGCAACTCGCGCACATTGCCGGGCCAATGGCGGGACATCAACTGAGCGAGTTCAGCGGACCCCAGGCTTTTCGCATCTCTGCCGTATTTCTCCGACGCTTGCTCTGAAAAATGTTTATAAAGAAGAGGAATATCCTCTCTTCGTTCCCGTAGCGGCGGCAAATCAATCGAAACCACATTTAAACGATAATAGAGATCTTCTCTAAAATCACCCTTATCACACGCGTCCCTCAGGTCCACTTTTGTCGCAGCAAGAATTCTCAAATCCAGTGGAATAAGCTCATTGGACCCAACTCTTTCAATAGCCCGCTCCTGCAGAACACGTAGTATTTTCACTTGTAAGTTAAGGGGCATGCTTTCTATTTCATCCAGAAACAAAGTTCCTCCATTTGCATGCTCAAACTTACCAACCCTTGATTTTTGTGCGCCGGTGAACGCTCCCGCAACATGTCCGAAAAGCTCACTTTCAATCAAGGTTTCTGGCACTGCACCGCAATTCAGGGCAACAAAATTTCCACTGCGCCGAGACGACTGATCATGAAGCCTGCGGGCAATCAGTTCTTTTCCCGTTCCCGTTTCTCCGTGGATTAAAACATCCGTTTCCGTATCGGCGATATTTGCAATAATTTGCCTCAAACGGACAATCTCACGGCTATCGCCGATTATTGTTTCCTTTGTTGCCAGGACCTCATTCAAGCGAGATCGAAGGTTTCGGTTCTCCAAAACAAGCGCGCGTTTTTCAAGCGCCCGTTTAACAACTTCTGTAATTGTTTCTGAAGCAAATGGATTTTCAATAAAATCATAGGCCCCTGCTCGTATTGCCTCCACCGCCATTGAAATATCGCCATGTCCAGTAATCAAAACGACAGGAATCTCTGGATCAATTTTGAGAATATTCTGCATAAGTGAAAGCCCGTCCATCTCGTGCATGCGAACATCCGTCACAACAACACCGGGCCAGCTTTGTGTAAGAAGCGACGGTACCTCCACCGCCTGCTCAAAACTTTTTACGACATAACCGGCGATTTCCAAAGTTTGAGAGGTGGCAAGCCGAATATGCTCCTCATCATCAACCAGAAAAACGAGCTTTGGATCAGTCAAGGATTTCTTCCTTTTTTTCTACAGCAGCCTGAAGTTTAACGTGAAAACACGCCCCAACGTCAGCCCTATTCTCAGCGTTTATTTCTCCGCCCAGCTCTTTCACAATACCAAGTGTTATGGAAAGACCTAACCCCAAACCTTTCCCCGTCATTTTAGTCGTAAAAAAAGGATCAAAGATCCGGGACATTGTCTCAGCGGATATTCCGGGGCCCGTATCACAGATACTCAATGTTACAAAATTATCTGATTTGGAAATAGTAACTTCAAGCCTTTTTTGAATGTCAGAACTAGGGGTCTCATCCGTCATGGCATCCAAAGCATTATTCATCAGATTGATGAGAATCTGCTCCAAGCGAATAATACCCCCCATCACCCATATACGCCCTTCAGGAATATGCTGAATGACCGCCACATTTTCACTTTGAATACGGGGCATCAATTGCATCAAAGAACTATCCAGTGCACCTTTCAAGGATACAGGTTTAACTCTCGCTACAGATTTTCGAGCGAACATCTTGAGCTGACCTGTTATCCGCGCGACACGATCCGTTAATTCACCGATCGTCTTCAAGTTTGCTGATGCTTCGTCGAGCCTGTCCATTTTTATCAGGGCCGCCGCATTATCAGCATAACTTCTAATGGCTGTCATAGGCTGGTTCAACTCATGGGTGACACCAGCAGACATACCACCAAGAGCCGCCAGTTTGCTGGCCTGGATCAATTCATTTTGAGCATTCTGAAGTTCTTTTTCCGCCTTTTGACGCTCTGTTATCTGCCTTCTGAGTTCTGTATTGGTTTTCGTCAAATCAGACGTTCTTTGTTTAACATTGTCTTCAAGTTGATCCCGTGCAGTCTTCAAGACAGCTTGCGCCCGTTGTTCGGCGAGCCACCGTTCATGCAGGACTTGCCGCCGTTGATTGACATAAAGGACGATTATGAAAATGACGACAAACAGGCTTCCGACAACCAGAAGGGCGACAGATATGATCGGCTTTGCCGATGACGTGTTCGACAGCAATTGAATTATCCAGCCCGTTCCGCCAATATCAGTCGATTGGACTAGATATTGACCTGTTTCAGGTTTCCTGGCCCGCCTCCATTGATCAATCATTAAAATCGGATTGCCGTCCGCAGTCTCTTCGGAAATTCGAACGGATAAGGGCTCGATCAATGCATTATCATATTGACGAGTTTTGATTATTTCCCGGCGGATTTCATCTGCCACCGGATACAATGACCTATATTTCCAGGGTTTAAAGCTTGTAATGAAAATCACGCCATGCTCATCCGTAACAATAACGCGATCGTCCGGCCTTGTCTTTGCCCAGCTCTTCTCAAGGTCTTCAATGCCGACTTTGACAACAATAACACCCAGAATTTCGCCTGCATCCAATACGGGATGGGAAATAAAATAGCCTGGTTTTTGCGACGTAATACCATGGGCAAAATACCGCCCCTTGTATCCTTTAATCGCTGTCTGGAAATAGGGACGAAACTTGAAATTTTTACCTACAAATGACCGATCTTCCTGCCAATTGCTTGACGCAATTGTCAAACCATTCGCATCCATCAAATAGGTGGCCGAGGTTCCTGCCATCGCGTTCAACCGTTCCATAAGAAGGTTCGCTTGGAGTACGAGGCTTGTTTTCTCGGGTTGATTTAACAAATCCAGCAGCTTTGAATCCACGGATAACATTTCGGGAAGATAATCGTACTTCTCGAAACCGCTTTGCAAACTCGACGCATACAGATTCAGTCGTTGCTCCCCCTGATCTGAAAGCACCCCCAGTGCATATCGATTACTGAACACAGCGGTTACCCACAATAAAACCGCAAAGGCTAACAGCAAAAGGAAGACTTCCAGCAATCGCTGCCAACGGGAAACAGGCAATCCAATTTTTCTGGGTAGGGCAGATACCGTCAAAGGCTTGTAGGATGAAGGTTTGATCAATCTGGGCATAATGTACATTTGGCAAAATAACTGACAACAGGCTAGCAACGTAGCGAACATACTCACAATTTGCAAAAGAACCGTTGTTATTACTGTCCAGGAGACGAAAATTTCTATCAAAATATTATTTGAAAATTGCGGGGTATCCGTTCATCATCGACCCCGAATAGTAGAATAGAAAACAAACATCTAACTCCGAGCACTCCGCGGATCCTTCTTTTATGCCACAAAGTACCAAAAATCAGAACCATACTGGAAAAAACCCAGCCCAGTATGCGCCTTTATATGTTGTCATTTTTGGCGTTACCTTCGGCACATCAATTGCCATGGCAAAATTGGGGGCCATAGAAGGATTATCCCCCATGGTTCTTGTTTTCTGGCAAATGCTTTGCGCAGGAATTCTGTTAGGAATAACGGCATGGATCAAGGGCCAACGCCCAAAATTAATACCGCGCCATATCCGGTACTATTTCATTGCGGGTATTTTGGGGAATGCCGTTCCAACAACTTTAACTTTCATTTCAGCCGTAAAAATCGGCACAGGATTAACCGGCTTGGTGTACCCCCTCTCACCGGTTTTTACCTACGCTTTCGCTGCGCTTCTTGGAATGGACAAGTTTCAGCCCAGAAAATTAGTCGGACTGGCCCTTGGTCTTATGGGCGCGCTTTTTATTATTGCAACACCTCTGATTGTAGATGGCGGCGAAAACTTCGCTGAATTACCGGTTATCTGGCTTGGTATCGCCTTTACAATCCCCATATTTTTAGCCTGCGGTAATATTTATCGCAGTCGTGATTGGCCACCTGATACGGGATCCCTGCCCTTGGCTTCGGGGATGTTGATAGCAACAGCATTGATGTTACTACCTGTTTTATTACTGACCCAGAATTTCAGATTTCCAGATCTATCTGGCAGTGTAATTGACTGGATAATTTTTGGTAACATTCTCTTGTCATTCATTGGCTTTATTGTGTATTTCGAGTTACAACGAACAGCAGGACCTGTATATTTCAGTCAAATATCCTATTTTATTACAATAACGACCATGGCTTTTGGCGCCTTTCTGTTCGACGAAACTTTAAGCCCGTCAATTTGGATTGCCATCGGAATGATATTTAGTGGCCTTTATTTGGTGAGCAAATCACGATAAGGACCATTTTTCCGGATACGGGTCGACAGTACTTTTTTTGATTTCGTAAAAAACACTTTTATATGTTGTTCTTAGTCCGTTCACATTGAGAGAAACAGGCAAGTCATAGTGCTTACAAAACATCAGTCAATACGTCCGTATCTTGGAAAGGGATTACGATGAAAAAGATAGTTTACGGCATACTCGGTATATTTGTTTTGGTGATCGCGGCCGTTATTGCCCTTCCCTTTCTCGTGCCCGCAGAAAAAATAAAGGAAGAGCTGGTTCTTGCTGTCAATGATGCCACAGGGCGAACTCTGGCAATTGATGGCGATTTTGGTGTCAGCGTCTTCCCTGTTTTAGGGTTGAATGCTTCGAAAGTATCCTTTTCGAATTCTCCCAACAGTCCAAATCCCAATATGGCGACCACTGACGAATTGACAGTTGAGCTTGACCTTCTCTCTCTCTTATCCGGCCAAATCCAGGTAAATACTTTTATTTTGGATAAGCCTGTCGTGTTTCTTGAAGTGGAAAAGAATGGAGAGAAAAACTGGGAGTTTTCTCAATCAGCGCCACAGTCATCCAAGCCAAAAGAGAGTACTGACCCTTCTGAGAAGATTGCTGATCTTGGAATAACAGACCTTAATCTTGGCAACGTGAAAATTATAAGTGGTGCGATCACCTACATCGATCGCAAGGCAAACGCGCAATATGAAGTCACAGATGTTAATCTCGCTGTGGTTTTAAATGGACTTGATCAACCCTTTAAAACGACAGGCAACGCCACCTGGAACGGTGAAACCTTAGAGCTTGATACGGAACTCGGAGCCTTGCGGGCCGTTTTGGAAAACAAGGAAACCACCTTAACAGCTGCAATAAAGTCCACCAAAATAAATGCTTCCTACAAGGGATCCCTGACATCAGTTACGCCGCTTGCCTTACTTGGGAAAACGGATCTAAAAATCCCGTCCGTAAAGAATCTGACAGGTTGGATCGGACAACCGATTGACGCTAAGGAAAATACGTTCGGGGCCTTGTCGATTAACGGAACCATCAAAATCAACGGCAGTACTTACGCGTTCAAAGAAGCCGAACTGTCTTTCGACAAAATAAAAGGTAAAGGCGATTTCAAAGTAGATCTTGGCGGTAAAATTCCCAATCTGGAAGGTAAACTTGACTTAGCCGCGCTAGATGTAAACCCTTATCTCCCGAAAGAAACTCAGTCTGAGCCCAAACAGAAAAAGGAAGAAAACGCCTCTAAATCGGAAAAATGGGATAGTACGCCCATTGATTTTTCAGGCCTTAAAGCGGTATACGCCAAATTCGAACTGTCCGTAGA
>JAESPT010000289.1 GCA_016765515.1 Sneathiella sp.
CAACTGCAATCGGTGCTGAATTTTTCAGATTATTATATTCCGGATCCGAAATATCAATGATTTTGGCATCGCTTTTCAAGTCTCTAAGGGCGCTGGCTAAGTCGCTTGTTGCGAAGCAGAGTTTTGCGCCAGAATTCTCCAATATATAGTCAAACTCACTGATATGGAGCTTGGCATTCACCGGGACGGCAACAAGACCGGCTTGCCAAAGGGCGAAAAGAGCCACCCAATATTCAGGATGGTTCTTCATAATGAGTGCCACCCGGTCCCCTTTTTTAAGGGCGTATTCGTTCAGGAGTGCTCCGGCTAGGGCGGCGGCTTGATCTGAAAATTGGCGATAGGTTGCGGTTATCTCTGTGCCATGGGCCAGAGCTGGCAAGTCGGGAAAGTTTTTTGCTGATCGTATCAGCAGATTTGCAATATTCATTTATGTCTCCGGATCCTTGTGGATCTCTTGGCTACGCGGGATTGCTCTCCGCTTCCTCAGGTCGTGTGCGGTTCCCGGTCCGCGTCAGCCACCATAGTAGCAGTAGTCCGGGGACGGCGGCTACTGTTGTAATTAAGAAAAATTCAATCCACCCTAAATTTTCGGCGAGCCAGCCTCCGGGGGAGGAAAACCAGATACGGGCTGTTGCCATGAAGGAAGACAGCAGAGCATATTGGGTCGCGGTGTAGGATATGTTGCAAAGGCTGGATAAATAGGCAACGAAAGCCGCCGTACCCATGCCCCCTGCCAGATTTTCAATGCCGACGGTCAGTGACAGCACGGCAATATCATTGCCAGCCAAAGCCTGGATGGCAAACATAAGATTTGAGAAAAGCTGGAGGAAGCCGCATATCCACAGGGTCTTATATAGACCGGTGGCGGCCATCAACCAGCCTCCCAGCGCGAGACCGACAAAGGTTGCGGCTGTGCCATACACCTTGCTGACATTGGCAATGTCAATTTTGGTAAATCCCAGATCATAAAAGAAAGGGGTGCTCATAACGCCAGCCAGGCTGTCTCCAAATTTGTAGAACATGACAAAGAGCAGAATAGGAATCCAGCCAGGGCGCGCCATAAACTCGGTAAGTGGTTTGATAACTGCTTCGTGGGTCCAATCAAGGTAGGCTTGAAACTTGCTTTTATTGGCGTCAAAAGTCGCTGTTGTAAGGGGCGTATGATTTTCCGGCTCTTTCGACAGAAGGATTGTCACCACGCCCACCAAAATGAAGGCGGCCATCACCGAAAAAGTCAGATTCCAACTCACCGATGTGGCAAGGTAAAGAGCCCCGGCACCGGAGATTAGCATTCCTATTCTGTAGCCAAAAACAATAGCAGCGGCGCCTGCTGCCAGGCTCTTTTCATCACATATTTCAACGCGGTAAGCATCAATAACAATATCCTGGCTAGCGGAAGAAAAAGCGACAAGAAACGCAAAAAGAGCCGTCATCTCAATATTTGTCGCAGGATTGGTTGTTCCTAGTCCGATAATTGACAAGATCAGACAGATCTGAGTCAGGATCATCCAACTGCGTCGCCTGCCCAGTAATTTTCCAAAGATCGGCAGCGGCATTTTGTCGATGAGAGGAGCCCATAGAAATTTGAGGGCATACGGGGTTGCCACATTGGCAAACAAGCCGATGGAGGTCAGGGTTATTCCTTCTTCGCGCAGCCACAGTGACAGAGTTGTTCCTGTCAATGCGAGAGGCAGGCCGGAAGAAAATCCGAGAAAGAGTATGGTCAGAACTCTAGGATCCCGGTAGATGGCAATTGCTTCAATCCAGCGCGAAATATTCACTGTTTACTATTCCTGCCTTAAATTAAGGACGCTTGTGAGGTAAATGAATTCTGATGGAGTCTCGATAAGTCGAGATTAGTCACCCTCGCCGGCTTTTTGAGCGCTTTCTTTTGCTTTTTGAAGCTCTTCTGTTGTGCGGACCAGTCTTTCGGCGAGAACCCGCATCATTTCGACAGACATTTCAGGGAAATCAGTGATCATTCTCAGGAAGAGATCTTTTGTAATGCGGAGTGTTGTCAACTCGGACGCTGCCTTGATCGTTGCCGTTCTGGGAATGTTGATCAAAATGGCGATTTCACCAACGATGTCGTTCTTTTTCATGGTGGCAACCGTTATGGGGCCAGAGGGTGTGTTGACCATGACGTCGGCCTGCCCGCTCATGATAACAAAAGCGGCATCTCCCATTTCCCCCTGCTGACAGATAAAATCCCCCGGCTGGAATGTTACGCGCTCCGACGTGAAAGCAAGTAACTTAATCTTGGACGGATCCACTTTTGCGAACAATGGAATTTGTCGCAGGGTTTCTACCTCTTCTCTCAGGCTCACTTTACCAATCTCCTCTCGTTGCGCGGTTTAAGCTGTCAGTAATTGAAACTGGTCACTTTTGGCCTGCAACTCATCAAAACTACCCGCTTCGGTTATAACGCCGCCGCTTATTAATACTATATGGTCAAAAAGATAGCCCATTTCCGGCTTTTCGATAGACCAGACCACACAGCGGCCATCAAATTCAGATAAAATATTTTCCACCAGTCGTTGTTGGGTGCGACTGTCGAAAGAGGCTGTCGCCTGACTCAAAATCAAAAGATCCGGTCTTTTTATTATGGATCGAGCAATACAGAGTTTCTGCCGCTGGTTTTCACTAAGGCGCGCGCCACCAGCACCAACATTGAAATTAAGTCCAACTTTGATGATGGTACGCTTTAAGTCCATTTCTTCAACGACAGTTGCCAGCAAGGCGCCAATTTTGTCTGCGGCTTTCGCAAATCCAAAAGCAATTTTACCAAACAGGATGTTGTCCTGGATGTTGGCCGCGGCGTTGTAATCATCTGCCTTGAAGAAGGCGACACTGTCTTTTAAATGGTCTGGCAACTGATCAACGAATTTATTTCGGGCCCGAACAATTTTTTCCTGAATTTCTTCAGTAATTACCCCCAAGCGATGACGGGACGGAATAACTTTAAACGGAAGCGACATGAACCGGAGGCGATCTTCTTCTCGCAACTGACTTAGATTATCAGCGCTGACACGGCTTAAGATACCTTGATATTCGGGCAACTCGTCGGAGGAAATAAAACCATATAGCTGGAAAAATTCGTGGTCTGGCGGTAAGTCGGCAAACAGTTCGACCATCAATGTTGCCACTTGGTAACCCATTTTTAAAAAGGATTCCGTCAGATCGGCTTCTTCAATTATTTTCTGCACATATTCATTGTCAGCAAGGCGTTCCAAATCAAACGCTGTTCCAACCGGCGTTCCGAATAGAAGATATTCGCCAACAGTTGCATTGGTGTTGTACTTGTCCTGTTCAAAGGCTTCAACCAGATTTTTCAAGCTTGGATCGGCTTCCAGTTTTTCAAAAAACCGACGACGCGCAGATAGAATAAGCTCACCTGTTGACGGGTCTTTCGCGGGGTCCAGGGTGCTGCGCAGACCAAATTGATAGACATCATCACTGAGGTCCACCATTTCCAAAATATCAATTGCCCGGAGGTGCAGGTCTTCCATATTCTTTACGCCAGCACTTTCATAATCAATCCAATCGGCTTTGAAATCCTCTTGGGAATTACCAGTGAGCCGTGTTTCTGATATTTCTCTTTCCCGAAATTCCAGATCTTCGCCCTCATGGATGACTTCGTGAAGAGGGCGATGTTTCAAGCTAAAGAAAAGATTTTCCCCGATTGTTGTATTAAAGACAAAACTGCTTTGACCTATGTAGGAAATACGTCTGCCAATAACACTTTCTGGGGCTTCTCTTAAGTCAAGGTCACCAACGGAAAGACGACCTTTATCCGGATCAATCAAACGGGAGAGGACTTGTGTCAGTGCGTCTCGACCTGATCCAGCTTGGCCGAGGACAGCAATTTTTTGATCCAGATTAAACCGAATATTCAGCCCTTCCAGTTGGGCTGATCCTGTATCATCGGCCAGAACAATATTACTTCCGACAACTTCTCCGCTCAGATTTGGAATCTCATCGGGTTCAACAAGCTGATTATCTTCATGGCGCATGCCGGCGGGTTCAAATTGCTCGACGACCTGTTCGTATTTGATGCGGGCGTCTTCTCGGCGTTGATAATAGGACAGAAGTTCTTTCCACGGGGCTGCCATTTCTTTATGGGCAGAAATGGCCGCAACAAGGGTTCCGATTTCCAACGTTCCGTTTATCACCATAGTTCCGCCAAGTCCGTAGAAGAAGAAGGGACCGAGCTGTTGAATGAAATTATTCATGAATTTGATAACGAACTTCAACAGATAGATGCGGTACCGAACATGAAAAACGCGACCCAGTTGACTGGAAAAATCGGCGCGCAAGTAGTTTGAACTGTCGTGAATATGGACTTCTTGCACACCGGCGACAGTTTCGCCGATGGTATCGGCCATCGTGCGGACAAGTTTGACCCGCTGCTTTCCCAGCAAATTTACTTTTTTCTGTAGTTTGGGAATGAAATAAGCCTGCGCTGGATACAAGGCAATCGCGGCGAGCGCCATATAGACATTCTGTACAAAAAGAAAGCCCATGATGACGATAAGATAGCCACCCTGGAAAGTTGGTAGTGAAAAGGCCTCTCCGATAAAGCCGCCCAGCGGCTCCACTTCAGCCGTAATC
>JAESPT010000290.1 GCA_016765515.1 Sneathiella sp.
AACGCAAAACGGCGTGACACACATTGTGCATGTCACGCCGCCATTTGTTAAGGATAATTTAAGCTGCGTAGAACTGTTCTCCCTTCGCGGCTATATCCCGAAGCAGTTGCGGCGGTGTAAACCGCGCGCCATAGGCTTGTGCCAGACGATCACATTCTGAGACAAACTTATCGACACCAACGGTGTGAATCTGGCTGATAGCGCCGCCGCGCGCTGGCGAGAAGCCCCAACCAAGGATCGAGCCGACATCCGCATCTTCCGGCGATGTTACAACATTTTCTTCAAGACAACGGGCGGTTTCCACAGACTGGATATAAATCAAACGCTGAATCACGTCATCAACCGAGGGCTGTTGATCTTCAGGCAGTTGCGGGAAGTGTTTTCCAAGATCTGCCCAAAGGTGTTTCTTGCCCTTTTCAGGGTACTCGTAAAAACCTTTGCCTTCGCGCTTACCAACGCGGCCCAGATCTTCAACCATTTTGGTAACAGCCTCATCACTTGGCGCCGCGATATATTTGTCACCCAGATCTGCTTTTGTCTGATTGCGGATTTTATAAATCAGATCCAGCGCGACTTCATCAGCCAAAGCAAGAGGACCAACGGGCATGCCGGCCATCTTGCCCGCCGCATCGATCAAGGCTGGATTAACACCTTCCGCCATCAGCGCAATGCCTTCGCTCACATAAGTGCCAAAGACACGGCTTGTGTAGAATCCGCGACTATCGTTCACCACAATCGGCGTTTTACGGATTGCTTTCACATAGTCCATGCTGCGGGCCAATGTTTCCTGGCTAGTCTCTGAACCGCAGATGATTTCCACAAGCGGCATTTTATCCACAGGAGAAAAGAAATGCAGACCAATGAAATTAGCAGAACGCTTACTTGCTTCCGCAAGGCCGCTAATTGGCAAGGTTGACGTGTTAGACGCAAAAATCGCATCGTCAGCGATCACGGCTTCAGCTTTGGCTGTTACATCTGCCTTGATGTTACGATTTTCAAAAACCGCTTCGATCACCAATTCTGTACCTTTGAGGGTATCGTAGCTCGTTGTCGCTGTGATTTTACCCAAAATTGCGGCGGCTTTCTCTTCTGTCATCCGCTTACGTTTCATCGCTTTGGCCAGAAGGTTTTCCGTATAGGCCTTTCCTTTATCTGCCGCTGCCTGATCCTGATCGATCAGAACAACATCTATTCCTGCCATAGCCGTTACATACGCTATACCCGCCCCCATCATACCGGCGCCAAGAACACCGACTTTTGTGAATTTCTGGGTTGGAATATCTTTGGGACGCGACGCCAGTTTATTGGCGTTTCCAATACTAAAAAACAGGGACCGGATCATATTCTTGGCTTCAGGTGATGAGCACGTCTTTACAAAATACCGTGTCTCAATCTTCAAACCGTTGTCGATGTCAACGCAGCAGCCTTCATACACACAGGACATGATATTAATGGCCGCCGGATAGTTGCCAGCTGTCTTTTCCCGAAGCATGGCATTACCAACCGTGAAGGTCATCATACCCGTTGGGCTCATTGGTGCACCGCCCGGAATACGGAAGCCTTTCTTGTCCCACGGTTGAACAGCATCCTCGGCTTTAGCATTCATGATCCACGCCTTGGCCGCGACCTGAAGTTCATCTGCAGGAACGATCGCATTGATTGCTCCCGCTTTCAAAGCCTTTTCAGGACTGAGATGTTTGCCTTCAAGCAACAAGGGCAAGGCTGCCTGAATACCGATCAAACGCGGCAGGCGCTGAGTTCCACCGCCGCCCGGCAGCAACCCAACCTTTACTTCCGGGAGGCCAATTTTTGCTTTTGGATTGTCTGCCGCGATGCGGTGATGGCAGGCAAGACAAATCTCAAAACCACCGCCAAGAGCCGTACCATTAATCGCCGCGACGAAAGGTTTCTTTGATTTTTCGATAGACCGGAACATCATCTGAAGTTCCATGCCGTTATCAAACATTTCCTGAGCGCTGCTCCAGCCTTGAAGCATCTCAAGATCGGCACCAGCAATGAAATCAGGCTTGGCTGAGGTGATGATAACACCTTTAACCGACTCATCCTCTACTGCCTTTTTGACGGCATCGGCAAATGCAGGGATGCTGTCATTATTGAGGACATTCATGCTCCGGCCAGGCATATCCCATGAAATGGTTGCGACGCCGTCCTTATCGATTGAGTAATTAATCATGCTATCGCTCCTTAAACACGCTCAATAATTGTCGCAGTGCCCATACCGGCACCAACACACAACGTGATCAGCGCTGTATTCAGATCACGGCGTTCCAATTCATCAAGAACTGTTCCGAGGATCATGGCCCCTGTCGCCCCGAGAGGATGGCCCATGGCAATAGCGCCACCATTGACGTTAATCTCGCTGTGATCCACATTCATCACATCCATGAAACGCAAAACAACACCTGCGAAAGCTTCATTCAACTCCCAAAGATCAATATCAGCCGCAGTCATGCCAGCCCGTTTCAGTGCTTTTTCAGCAGCAAAACTGGGCCCCGTCAGCATAATGGAAGGATCACTACCGATTGATGTAAACGATTTAAACCGTGCCCGGGCTTTCGCGTTGATTTTCTGGCCCGCTTCTTTGTTGCCAATCAGAACCGCAGCAGAGCCATCAACAATACCGGAAGAGTTGCCCGCATGATGAACATGATTAAGTTCTTCCACTTCAGGGTATTTTTGCTTAATCACCGCATCAAACCCAAACTGAGATCCTTGAACGGCAAAAGCAGGGTCCAATGCGCCTAAAGACTGCATGGTCGTTTCAGGACGCATATGTTCATCGTGATCAAGGATCGTCAGATCATTCATGTCCTTTACAGGCACAATTGAATTTTTAAAATATCCGTTATCCCAGGAATGCTTGGCACGCTTCTGGCTTTCAATGGCATAGGCATCGACATCGTCGCGGCTGTATCCCCATTTTGTGCAGATCATATCAGCGCCAATACCTTGCGGCGCAAAATACGTTCCAAATGCCACTTGCGGATCTGCTGACCAGGCACCACCCGATGATCCCATGGGAACGCGCGACATACTTTCAA
>JAESPT010000291.1 GCA_016765515.1 Sneathiella sp.
CGACTTTCGTTAGAGCCTTACTGTATAAGCATGGATTAGAAAGAGATAAAAATATAAGCGTGTCCAGATTAAAGTCATCGTCAATTCTAGGAAACTGGCGATGACTGCCTGTTATACGTCAAGTAAGTATCAAGGGAGCTGATAAGTTTGGTAAATGCCTGATGCCCGGCAGGTTTTACAAAATAGTGGGTAACCTCTAATTCATAACTATCCATAATGTCTTTTGCTGTATTTGAAGCTGTCAGAACGGCAACTGGAATTTGTTTTAGAATGTCATCTGACTTGATGATCTGTAAAAATTCAACACCGTTCATTAACGGCATGTGCAAATCAAGCAAAATGAGGCAAGGCAGGTCGAGACTGGGATCGTTTAGAAACGTAATCGCGTCGTGGCCATTTTCAACAATTTTAAGAGGATTGGATATGTTGAGTGTTTTAAACGCCTCCTGTGTCATGATCTGGGTAATTTTTTCGTCTTCTATGAGTAAGACTGGACTGTCTTTGTTCATCGCTGTCTCATTCGATGTGTTGGAAATGAAAGATGACTTAATACTTATTGAGTATAAAATCTAAATCTTAATATATAATTTTTGAATTGAATTTGAGAGAGATCTGTACCTCTGATCAGTAGGGTCCGAATATCGTGAGTCTCTGCAGGATGGAAAGAGCAAGACAACCCCTTGCCACGGTAGGACTATGTTGGTTTCATTTTATATCAAACCGTGTGTAGAATACCATGAGGCCGATAATAAACCCAATAAGAGGTTGATATATGCGCGTCATACTCGTTGGTTGTGGAATTGCTGGTGCTGCTTTGTCGCTCACCCTGCAGCGGGCAGGGATCGATCATTTGGTCCTGGAACAAGCTTCGGAATTGGCGGAGACAGGTGCGGGTTTGCAACAAAGCCCGAACAGTATTCGGGTTTTGCAGTATCTGGGGTTGATGGATGAATTGAAGCGCATTGGTGTTGCGCCGCAAGCTCATTTATTCAAAGATTACAAAAGCGGCACAGTCTTGCTGAAAACTCCCTTGATGCCCAAGGTCGAAGAGTATTTCGGTGCTCCCTATTATCATGTTCATCGTGCTGATTTGTTGGGCATCATGGTCAACGCCATGGATCCAGCCAATATTCGTCTCAACAGCAAAGTGAGCTCTGTTGTGGAAACGCGTAATGGAGTTGAAGTAACGTTGAGCGATGGTACCCTTGAAAAAGGCGATGTGTTAATTGGCGCCGATGGCTTGCATTCAATGGTTCGGCAGCAGTTTTTTGCGGCAGACGCACCGCGTCATTCCGGCTGTGTCGCCTGGCGTGGTTTGGTTCCGGTGGCGCTTGCGCAGAAGTTGGGGTTTGAGCAAAATTCATATCTCTGGATGGGGCCTCATCGTTCCGCCGTCCTATATTACGTTCGCGGCGGCGATCTGTTCAATTGGGTTGGTATAAGTCCGTATAATGACAATGCCAAGGAATCCTGGTCGCAAACCGGTTCACGCGAAGCCGCGCTGAAAGAGTATAAGGGATGGAATTCCCAGGTTACTGATCTAATCAATGATACAGAAAGTCTGTTTATGACCGCTTTGATTGATCGTGATCCCCTTGATGCGTGGGTGACCAACCGTGTTGCGCTGATGGGCGATGCTGCCCATGCCATGATGCCCTATCATGCGCAAGGCGCAGGGCAAAGTATTGAAGATGCGTGGGTATTAGGTCGTTGTCTGGAAATGGCTGCGGGTGATATTCCAGCGGCATTGAAAAAATACGAAACCTTGCGATTGCCGCGCGCCAATAGAGTGCAGCAACAATCGAGGGGAGGCGAACATCTCTTTCATATGAGCGATCCTGAAGAGATTGCACGGCGCAATGCCCGTTTTGCAAAACACCAGCAAGACGACCGGGATGGTTTTCCAGCCGGTCAACGCTGGTTATTTTCCTATGACGCGGAAAAAGCCGTTATGGGGACGGATGATGAATGGCGAGCCCTCAATTGGTAGCCGGGATCTGATTGTCAGAGATCGCCAAACTGATTAGAGTGTCCTTTTAAGCGGCATTGTATGCCGGGTATTTCCTTCTCATTTCAGGGGTTCTTGTATCTTTGCCCGACCGCAGCACTTTGCCGGGTAGTTTATTGGTATGGACTCCCTCTTTAATGATCTGAGTGCCGTTGACGAAAACATGATCGATGCCCATGGCGTCCGCATAGAGGCGTGGCTCATCACAGGGCAGATCCGTTTTCATATGAACCGGACCAGAATCCACGGTATCAGGATTAAAGATAACCAAATCAGCATTCCAGCCTTCGCGCAGTACGCCGCGATCAACCAAACCGAACGCGTCTGCTGCCACTTGCGTCATCTGATGAATGGCGGTTTCCAGACGAATTGCTTTGTGGACGCGGACGCCCTTCCCGAGAACTTTTGTAGAAAAAGCAAAGGTATCAATCATGTCCAGATGGGCACCCGCATCGGACGCGCCAATCAAGGTTCGATCATCTCGCCACAAGTCACCTCGATCCAGCCAGAGATCCTCTCCGGCACCAAAGGGGATAGGCATGAAGAAAGTGCGCAAATTCTCTGAAATCGCCAAGTCTAGCATTGTATCAAAAGGTGTTTTGTCCAGACCCGCAGCAATCTCGCCAATAGTTTTACCTTCAAGGGGCTTGTTCTTCTGGTCAAACACAGCTTGCACCGTGAGATCTTCCCATTTGGCAATATTGCGCATGGGACCTTTCAACTTTGCGCTTTGATTCAGTTCCATACGTTTTGCTGGGTCACGGAGAACCTTGATACGCTCATCGATGGGCATTCTGAATAAATCAGCCCACCCTTCCAATGCGTCAAAGATAAAACCTGCATGAAGATTTATCCGAAGAGACAGGGGTTGCGGAACCGTTAGCGCCAGGACTTCACCGCCATTTGCCCGGGCATAGTCTGTTGCCGCCAATTGGTTTTCAATCAGGCGGGGATTGCCGGCCGTGAGCAGGTTCCAGTTAAGGGGGCGCTGGGCTGCCGTGGACAAGTCCGACAACAATTGAACAGTTTCATCTGAAAAATATCCAATGCCTGGCAGGAACTCCAGCGTGGTGCCTTCATAGTCCCGGCAGACACGGGCCAATGCAACCAGCTCTTCGCGGGACGCATGACGGGACGGGACAGGTTGACCCTCTGCATCATTATGGGTGGTTGAGACTGTCGATGAAAAGCCCAGGGCTCCCTCTTCCAGGCATTTCCCAAGCAGGGCGGTCATTGCATCCAATTCCTCTTGGGTGGCTTCATTGCCAACGGCACGTTCCCCCATGACGACGCGACGAATGGCACTGTGTCCTGCCATGAAACCAGCGTTAATTCCCAAGTTGCCGTCGAGCTTGGCCAAATATTCTGCGAAGCTTTCCCAATCCCAGGGCACCCCTTCTTCAAGGCTTGAAATCGGCATACCTTCAACTCGGGAGAGCATGCGGAGAAGATAGGGGGCTGCTTCTTTCGATAAGGGAGCAATTGAAAACCCACAAAAGCCGCCCAGAATGGTTGTGACCCCGTGATAACAGGAGGGGCTAAGATGTTTGTCCCAAAATACTTGCGCATCATAATGGGTATGAACGTCAATAAAGCCCGGGCAGACAACGCGTCCCTCCGCATCAAGTGTCTCTTCGCCGTGTCCCTCGACTGAACCCACAGCAGCGATCTTGCCATTCTTTATTGCGATCGAGCCAGCGTATGCATCCGCTCCCGTACCGTCAATGATTTGCGCATTCTTAATGATAAGATCATACATTGTTATTCCCCTTATTATTTGTATGCCTGCTTGTTCGTTATTTTTCTTTTTATTGATATACGAAACCACATTATCCCGGTTGATGCAAATCTATTGCTGTACGTGTAAATATAGTATTTTATGCGAACAGTAATTTTCGGTGATGGAACTCGGCAGTGTCCAGTTTGATGAATGCAGGAAAGAGGAAATAGCTCTATGACTCAGATAAATATTCAGTTTACTTTGTTCTCAGCCTTTTATTCTCCCCTCATTTCAACAATTTCCGGACGTTTCCTGCAGGAAGAGGGGCTGGAGCCTAAATGGTCTGTTGCATCTCCGGGTGTCTCCGCTATCGCGGCCCTTGAGGATGGTTCCGCTCATGTTGTTCAGTCAGCTGTTAGTCAGGGATTTACGACACTTGCCAAAGGGGAGGTGCCGCGAGTTGTGCATTTTGCTCAGATCAATGAAGCCGATGGCTTCTTTCTGACCGGCCGCTCTGCGGATTCAAATTTCACCTGGAGCAAATTGGAAGGGGCGGATGTCATTCTATTTGGCGGCGGTCAACCTTTGATAATGTTCAAATATGCGTGCTACAAAGCGGGCATCGATTACAATAAAATCAATTCCATTCATGTTGGCGGTGCTGCCGATATGGATAAAGCATTTCGGGAAGGGAAGGGTCAATATGTGCAGCAGCAGGGCCCGTTTCCGCAGCAACTTGAGGCAGATCAGATTGGCCATATCGTTGCTGACGTGGGAAAGCAGGTTGGTCCCTGTGCGTTTTCAAGCCTTGTCAGTACGCCTGATTGGTTGGCGGGTGATATGGCAAAAGCATTTATGCGCGGCTATATAAAAACCAGGCATTATTTGAACGAGACGTCGGCCAAAGAAATTGCTCTGGCTGAAAAGTCGTTTTTTCCGAATATCGACTTGGACGCCCTGACAAGCTGTATCGATACCTATCAAAAGGCTGGTTGCTGGACACCTCATGTGGACATAACAAGGGCGGCGTATGAGGCAACTCTTGATATTTATGAGCAATGCGGTGGATTGATGGACCGCTACGACTACGATCTGATTTGCGCTGCACCGCCAAGCAGTATCTGACGCCATATCTGCCCGATAGCTGCACATAACAAATTCGTCGACTGGAAAGTCATTTAGCCGCCTATGGGAGATCATTTCCCTGGACCCATGCTGAGCTGTCATAGATCCAATTGCGAAGATACTAATGTGACAATGGCAACGTTCATTGTATACTGAGTCAAAATAATAATATCTGGAGAACAGAAAGATGAACTCAGCCCTAAAAGAATTGCTGCAGATCCGAAATCGCGCGGATGATGGTTCTGTAAAAATATCAGGCAATGACCCGATTTATTCCACCAACTTTAAAGTTGCCGAGACAGCGGCAGGCGTTCTTGCGGCGACGGGTGTTGCGGTTTCAGATATTTGGGAACTGAAAACCGGACGCCGGCAAACTGTATCAGTTGATACGCGCCACGCAGCAGCAGCGATCAACAGTCATAGCTATTTGCAATTTCGCCAACCTGATGGCCGCTATCAAGCCAAGGACGACTCTCCTTTGGCGCAAATGGCCTATGACATCATAAAGGCTTATCCAACAAAAGATGGGCGTTGGTATTTACCCCATCTAGGGATCAAACATCTGAAAGAACGTGTCCTCGGTATTCTTGATTGTGAGATGTCGATGGAGAGTGTTGCGGCTGCTGTGGCGAAATGGGATGCAGAGGATCTGGATAATGCCCTTGCCGAAGCAAACACATGCGGCGGCATAATTCGGAGTGAAGAAGAATGGCTGAACCATCCACATGGTCAGGCTTTGGCGGCTCAGGCAGTCGTTGAAATTGAAAAGATCGGCGAGAGCGATCCGGAACCTTTTGCAGAAGATGGCCCGGCGCTTCATGGCATCCGCGCCTTGGATCTCACTCGTATCCTTGCAGGGCCGGTGGCCGCACGGACGTTAAGCGAGCATGGTGCAGATGTCCTAATGGTTGCCGCGAAGGGAATACCGCAGCTGAAGAAATTTGTCATTGATCTGTCTCATGGCAAACGCAGCTGCTTTCTGGATCTCAATGTTGAAGAAGAAGCGGATCGCTTAAAGGAACTGGTTAAAGAGGCAGACGTTTTCTCTCAAGGCTACCGTCCCGGGGTTTTGGACGCTCGCGGTTTCGGTCCACAGGAACTTGCGGCGCTTCGTCCGGGGTTGGTCTATACGTCGATAAACTGTTACGGCTCAGGCGGTCCCTTTAGCGATCGAGGCGGATGGGAGCAGGTCGCGCAGTCTGTGACTGGCATAAGCCATGAAGTTGACACCCCGCCTGCACTTTTACCTGTTTATATTTGTGATTATATGACCGGTTATCTTGGTGCTTACGGCACGATGTTGGCATTAGCGAAACGCGCAGTGGAGGGCGGGAGTTATCATGTGAAGGTATCTCTTTGCCAGTCAGCAATGTTTCTTCAACGGCAAGGACGTGTTGAGTATACAGAAGAGGGAATGGGGCTTTCTCAAGAAGACGTGGCACCGTTGCAGATTGATAGTGACACGACATATGGGCAACTCAGGCATCTGGGGCCGGTTATCCGGTTTTCGGAAACTGTCCCGAATTGGTCTCGCCCAACGCCTGCACTCGGCGGGGATAAGGCTGAATGGCTCGAAATGGGCTGAATCGAACCACCGGCCTTTCAGAGTTTTGACAAGATATTGTCTTTGCAATATCGATGGTTATTTCTGTGTGTATTGCTGACATGGCATTACAGGTCCCTCTTCTCGTGCTCGCGGGGGATAAAGACGACATAATGTCGTTTGTAAGTTGTAAAACAGCTCTCAAAGAAGCCTCAAAGCATGAGAATGATATTTCACTTATTGTCTATTCAGGCGCGACGCATTTCTTTGATAATCCGAACTATCGCAAGGATATAGTGACGGCGAGTACGAAGTCTTCTCCTCCCGTATATTTTTCAACCAATCATTATGATCGGGCCGCTCATGAGGACTCGATCATAAAGGTTCGGGATTTTTTGAAAAAGCATATTGGACGGTAGGGAAACAGTGGTGCCTAGAGGCGGATTCGAGCCACTGACAGACTGATAGTTTGTTAGCATGCGGAATACCTTTGTCAGCTTAGAAGGGAACATTCAAAAACTGCGGCAGTACCAAGGCACTTGAAAATTTTCTTTTTAGTCCAGTCGATATATCCTACTTGCGGTATTGTAGAATAGATCCGACTTTTCAGTGTTACTATAGTTGGCCGTCAGCCGCTTGAATGAATTCCATAAAATATTGTAACTGCAACTTACCATGTCGACGGGGAAGTTAGATTCAAACATGCATCGGTTGGTTCCGAACTTTTCGATCGTATGTTCATAAAAGCGTCTGGTTGTTTCCATCAATTCAAGACTGGATGGCGGTTTTTTCTTGTAATGCCAGTCAAAGCCGTTGATTTCCATATTAATCCCTCCAAGCTTTGCAACGACATTCGGGCATGTGGCCAGTTCGGTGATTGCCTGTTTCCAGACCGGGAAATATTCATCTTGTGCATCTTTGTAGGGCCCAATACCCAAAGGGCCACCAAAATGATTGAGAATTATAGTTGTATTGGGAAAACTACGGGCAAGATCAGTCAATTGCGAAATTTGTGGATGATAACACCATCCTTCGAAGCTGAGATTGCGCGGCGCAAGATTTGAAAACCCCTGACGAAAATGGGCATCTAAGTAAAGGTTCTCTCTTGTTGTTGGTTGGGAGTTCGGTACATCGTCGCTTGGATCCCATGGTGCACGATGGCGGATGCCGCGAAATCGCCCGCCACCAGCCTCAATATGCGCATCAAGTACAGGCCCAACAGTATCGCCGAGCATAAGGTCTGCTGAGCCAACAATTCCTGCGGCAATGCGAGTCTTGCCATAGAGACCGGAGGCACTCATTGCCGCTATACCATTGACGAATTCAGTTTCACCAATTGGTGTCATTTCGTCCGGACCCGCCGACCGATACATAGAACCGCATTCTATAAACACGGTAGAGACGATGTTGTGCCCACAATTCACATCTAAGAGGATTTCATCCAGAAGATAGCGTTGCGCCACTCTTCCGATCCGACCGTCCCACAAATGATGATGTGCATCGCAAATCGGTAATCCAGGATCTATGGTCTCTTCAATCGTCTGGCTGAGCCAGTCACTGTTTGTTGGAATATCGGTCATTTTTTCTAACTTTTCTGGGTTCCTTAAAAGATGGTAGCTGAAAAAAGAACGCAACCCAAACGGATTCAGCTAAGCCAAAGCCGGAACGCACAGCACATCTATCTAATCACTCTTTGGTGTTTGAATTTGTCTTAGATAGGCTACTGTGATTGATTGATACGTCGACAGGTTAAGTATTCACTGGAAGAAATAAGGCCTGAAATATGGCTACAAGGAGATCTCATATATGGGCATTCTAGATAAGTTCAGACTTGATGGAAAGACAGCGTTAGTGACAGGATCCAGCCGCGGGATTGGCAAGGCCATGGCTGTAGCTCTGGCAGAGGCCGGGGCTGATATTATCTGCGTGAGTTCGTCGCTGGAAGAACACGGAAGTGCTGTGGAAAAAGCAGTTCTTGCGGCAGGTCAAAAATTCAAAGGTTACACCTGTGATTTCAGCAATCGGCAAGCTCTGTATAGATTTGTCGACCGAGTGAAGTCTGAAAATCTGCAAATTGATATACTGGTCAATAATGCCGGAATAGTCAGGCGGGCGCCAGCCGTTGACCATCAGGATGATATTTGGGATGAAGTCATTGAAATTAACCTGAATTCCCAGTTTGTGCTTTCACGTGAAATCGGCAAAGAAATGGTGGCGCGCGGAGCAGGAAAAATTATCTTTACCGCGTCGGTTCTGACATTTCAGGGAGGGCTCTATGTACCAGGATACGCGGCAAGTAAGGGAGCAATTGGGCAGTTGACGATGGCACTGTCCAACGAATGGGCCGGTAAGGGCGTCAATGTAAATGCAATTGCCCCAGGGTATATTCGAACTGATGTTACTCAAAATTTGCAAGATGATCCTGAACGCCACGCTGCGATCCTCGAGCGTATCCCGGCAAATCGATGGGGTGACGTGGGCGATATTGCAGGACCCGTCGTATTTCTGGCGTCCGCGGCCTCTGATTACATGAATGGAACCATCATGACTGTAGATGGTGGATGGATGGGGCGTTAGAGACCGTATCTGTTCATCGTTGTGAAAATAGGCTGTCCAAATAATGTTGCTGAGGTGTCTCCGCACCTTCAGGGCGTTAAGGTGACACTGCCTAAAACTTCAATGTTATGAGTGTTCCTGTAATGCCCAGGGTTTCTTTGGCAGCTTGGATGTTGTCGTTTAAATCTGCCAACTTCTTCTGGGCGACAGCTTCTTCCTGCTCATTCTTGGTGCCGTTTTCTGTTCGCTCAAATTTAAGATGATCGATCTTTGATTTTGCACGGCCACGTTCTACCAAATCGCTTATGAGGCGCAGTTGGACTTTATCAAAGGCAATCTCTTCAATAATCAAACCAAGAGATTGAAGTTCTGTGATGTCAGGCAATTCATCACAGAACCCATAAACGATTTTGTTATGCCTATATCCGTGCTTCTCGATCTTGCATTTTTTCTTGATCTCATTGACGTCCAGCCGATAGTCGGTCTGAGGCCTGGGCGTGAGTTTGAAGATTTGCATGATGTCAGTCCTGTTTTTTGGAGGGGCAATGCCCAGCCATATGAGATTTCTGCAGCGGATGACAGCTTCGAGCCCATATTGCCTGATGCCGCGCTTGGCGCATTTCTAACTGATGTGCAGTTTGGGAGCAAGCAGGCTTGTTGAGAACTTATGCATCTCCGTCATTTTCCGCACTGTATTGAAAGGACCTTGTCACATTAACTTCCCTGAGATAGTGAATTTCCTGGGTACTTTTCTTCAGGCAGCTGCGCTTGCGGTTGATGAGGCCCGTCTGTCAAAGATCTATCAGGAGATTAAAAACGCCTTGAAGGCCTGACCCGCTCATCACCCCGATTAAAGCCGCCCATCCGGGCGTTTTTTTTATGAGAATAGCACAAGAACAAATAGGCCGAATGGTCCGGTTCCGTTCATGGTCGGGGTCGGCTAAGACTTGATTTTATTGAGGAAAAAAGTGGTGCCCAGAGGCGGATTCGAACCACCGACACGCGGATTTTCAGCTCTATTGTGATTTAATATTTTGAGCTAACTCATAATTGTGTTGAATTGAATAAACTTTAAATAAATAAACTTTGGGAAACGAAATGAAATTCCTTCCATCAAGAAGGCAGTTTTCTAAATGGAGTTTGCCTACAAAATGGGGGTTTGTTGCCGCTGTAGTTGGGTTGTTACTACTGCCAGTAACTTTGATCGATATTGATTTTGTTCGTAAATTCATAATTGAGGAAAAGGCCAAAGTAATAGCTCCTGACAAAGCGATTATTTACTCTGCTGCACATGAGATGCAATACAATATCGAATGGCTTCTGAAAGCATCCGATCTGGCTAAAAGTCAATCCAGACTAATGCCAATGGGTGTTATGCGAACAGAAGCCACAATGAGAATTCTCGACAGAAATTATCGAAAAGTTACAAAATACTCGTATGGAGAAGAGGAAGACATCGGATCGATGCTTAAACTCTACCAGGCCTCAATGGATGAGCTGAACAGTCTTTCATCCATTCAAGATTTTAGGAATTTTAACAAAAAATACGAATTGTCAATCGATGACTGTCTTGTTCTCACAGGGTTTTTGAATTGGTATTTCACGCCACTGTATGAAGATCACTTGGATCAAGTGCAGTTAGGCTCGTTGCCAAATATGGGAAGTATTGTGGAACAAAAAATCTTTGAGGATGTGAAACTGAAATATTTTGTTTTCAATGATGAAGCGGTTGACAGTTTTTCATCATTGCTTGGCTATTTGGATTAAGAAAAAAAAGTGGTGCGCAGAGGCGGATTCGAATCACCGACACGCGGATTTTCAGACTGTCAAATAGTGTGCAATATCAATGCTTTGTCGGAAAATTGAACAAACTTTGTTGCTTTATACTTTATTTCTGATTTTCTCGTCCAACAAGATAATCACCCTGTTCTATTTTTTCTCGCAGCAATTTCTTTCTCCAGGCGAGAAATTTGTATCTCCTTAATCTCAAATGGAAGCCAAACTGATATTAGAAAGGAAAAAACAGCGACGAAGGCCAATACGTCATGCACAAAATACCAAGATTCCATTGCGTTATATTCAACAATCTCACTTGCGACTAATAGAGCTAAGACGACTAAATAAAGAACAAAAAGATAGGTTAATCTCATCAAGCGTAACTGAATATCTTTTGCACCTTTCCAAGCTTGTCGCCAATTGCCAGACAAGAGCATGCTTGGGTCACCGACAATTGATATAACAGCAAATAGCGATGCAGCAAGAATTGAAAAGGTCAATCCAATATATTCTGAAGGCTTGTTAGAAATACGTAGCATTTCCCCTAAGCCCAAATAGACTGCAATAATCGGTATCAAAAATATTACACCAATTAGTGCTATTTTTTTGATGCTGACATTCTTCATTATCTTTCAAGAACTCCCATTTCATTGAATTGATCGTAGGCAGCATGTAAGGCGTTTTCTATTTGCCCTATATCAACAACTCTCCTATTTCCATCAACAAAAAAATCGTCTTTGACCCTCATGGCATCTTTGGTGATGCGGAGGCCATTTTTTGTTATAATGGAAAATCCGTCATCATGATCTCCAAGTATATCTGTAGATATATCAGCAAGAATATTTTTTATATTAATGTTGTCCCAATTTCTTCCAGGGCGCAATGTTAGACGTGTCATTATGTTTTCAGAAGCTTCAATTTCCTCTTCTGTTCGGTCTCTTGTTCCAAGAGAAGCAATGACAGAAAATATTCCTGCTCGCTCTATTCGTCCATTATTAAGAGCGTATTCTAATGTTTCTCTATATCCGCCAACTGCTAAGTCAATTTCCTCAATACCGTCTCTCATTAATTCACGAAATCGAGCCTCATCCAATGTCGCTTCCAATAAAAATTCAGGCGGCTCCTCATAATCTCCAAAACTGTCAATTAGTCGGTTTATGAGCATGTTGATTCCGCTATCACGAACTGGACTATTATGAACAGTCCATATTAGATTGTTGCCAGAACAAATCAAGAACATTTGTGATTGTATAAATTCTTTTTGTTCGGGGGCGGGCTGTTCATCAACGGTAGGATTTTGAAGAGTCTCGATTACTGCCGCACCAGCACCTCTTTCGTAAGTGACTAAGTGAACAAAATCTCTTCCTCTTGTTGATGCATGTTTTGCGACAATGCAATCGGTTCCGTTTTTGAATTGAAAATTTGGATATGCGTCGTCAGGATATTGGTCTTGGCATTGATTTATTACAGCTTGTATGGTCGAAATTTCGCCGTTTATCTGTACGGCTCTTCTGTAATGGGCGGCTTTTTTCAACGTATATCTCCTATTCTTGGGTTGAAAAACCCTACCAACTAATTCGTGTGGTTACAACTTTACATGTAATACTGTGTCGGCGATATGCAGCTTAAACGCATAAGCGATCACTTAGGTGGGAAATATTGGTGTATATGTAGTATGGACTGGCGGACTGCAAGTCCGCTTTTCAGTGCTTTTATCTTTGTGTCTGGAAGCCTTACCCTTAATTGGTTTTAGGGGAATTCTTAAAGTTGACTGAACGAATTTTGTCACGTTTTTGTCGCGCTCAGAAAAAGTACACTCCAAATTAGTCGAACAAGATGGCAGAATTCTGCCATTTTCACTCTCAATATTAGTGCGACAAAATATTGAGAGTGTGCGCAGCTTTGAAGCTAGCCAACTTATTGATTTATTGGGAAAAAAAGTGGTGCCCAGAGGCGGATTCGAACCACCGACACGCGGATTTTCAGTCCGCTGCTCTACCAACTGAGCTATCTGGGCAACCTGTTCAGGGGCAGTGTACGCCCTTGAAGAAGCTGGGTTATAAAAGAAAAAATCTGGACTGTCTATACCCCTTTAGCCAAATTTCTTAAAAAAGGTCGAGAACTGTTTCTAGGCCATGAGTTATCACTTGAGATATAGGGGGTTTTGTCAATAATCGCCTTCATTATCGTTGCCTGGCATGGCCTCTTCACCGGCAATGACATAGCTTTCATTTAACCACTTCCCAAGATCAAGCTGTTGACAGCGTTTGGAGCAAAAAGGTCGGAATTTCGGATCCGTTGCTTTGCTGCATTGCGGGCATTTGCTGGTTGGCGTTTTGGTGTCAGTCACGAAATATACCTGTATTTTAGGATGTATTTTTTCAGCCCAGTTGATACTCATGGGCGGCGCGGGATTTATCTTCTTCCCAGACTATATTGACGCAGAGATAATTTTCAATCTCTCTCCCTTTATTTTTGAAAAGAGGGACCAGTTTCGCGCCAATTTTTAAAGGTATATTGGCACTTTTCTGCGACCGGCCATATCGCATAATATCTCTAAGCAAGGTCGAGGCTATATGCGCTGGGAGAGTTCCTGAACCAGTATCAAGCGATACTTTCAATAGATCGGGCAGGGACGCTTCTTTTCGTTGGCGTGTGAGCTGCATGAGCCCGAGTTCCGTCATGCCAATAACCCGGACAGCAACGGGATCAGGCTGGGTCAGCTCCTGTAGCCGTCGGGTCAGTTGCCCAACGGCCCCTTTACCCTGCATTTGAATGAAATCAATGATGATGATGCCGCTCAAGTTACGCAGGCGGATTTGCGCGCAAATAACGCGCGCGGCTTCCTGATTGGTTTTTAGCGCGAGGGTTGCTGGTTGCCGGGTTTCTGTGTGCGAGCCGGAATTGACGTCGATGGCAATCAGGGCTTCTGTTTGCTCGATCGTGATATTTCCGCCGGAAGGGAGAGAGACCCTTTTCTCCGTTGCACTTTCAATTTGTTCCTCAATCTGGGCCGCATCGAAAAGCAGATCATTCTCCGTCCAAAGATTTAAGGAGGGAATGGCACTTTCCTGAGCGTTACAATAATTTTTCAACAGTTCGAAACTGCTTCGATCATTTATTGAAACAGATAAGCCCGTGCCAGCGTATTTTTTATAGGCAGAGATAACCGGCGGGTCTTTGGGCCGTAGGCAGCGGGCCCTGGTGTCGGTTTTTGCCGACTGTTCCAATGATAGCCAAGTGTCGATTAAGCCGGAAAATTCTCTTTCCAATGTGCCCAGGGATCTATCGGATGTGCAGGAGCGGATTGTAACGCTGCCACCAGCCTTATGAAGGGGGCCTTCAAGAATTTGGGTAATTTTTTCTTTAAGAGAGGTATCTTTTAGTTTTTTGGAAAAAGAAAGACCGCTACCAGCAGGATTATAGACAATATTCTGACTTTCCAGCTTGGGAAAAGCGCTGAGCTGGCACTCCTTGTCCCCTTTTCGGTCTTTAATGACCTGAAGGATAATTTTCTGGCCTTCTTGAAGTCTGTCTGAAATGGACGCTTTCTTGTCTTTCGCCGGAATATCTCGAGAGAGGAGAAACCCCTCTCCTGCGGTGCCGAGATCAATAAAAGCCGCATCCATTTCCTTTGAAAAAGCGCGGATACGTGCCAGATATATTTCGCCTACGGCGGATGAGCTGCCCGGTCTGTAATAGGAAATATCGGTCAAGCGATCCTGATCGAGGACAGCGGCACGTGTCTCAAAAAGCCCGACATCAATGAGAAGCCGGCGCGTCATTATTGTTCTGGATTGGTTAGATCGGATTGCCGCCAAACATCAAATCCGTTGCCATTGAGCAGGGTAGAAAGCTCAAAAAGCGGAAGACCAACGATATTACTGTAGGAGCCCTGGATTTGCCGGATGAAGAGGCTTCCCAATCCTTGAATGGCGTAAGCACCGGCTTTGCCGCGCCACTCTCCACTTTTCAGATATTGATTAATCTCGTGGATATTCAGAGGCTTAAAAATGACTGTGCTGCTAACTGTCTTCGTGAGTAGGCGTCCATTTGGCAAGATCAGCCCCAGACCAGTATAGACCCGGTGCCGCCGGCCAGAAAGAAGAGAAAGATAGGCTTTTGCTTCCGTCTCATCACCTGCTTTTCCAAGGGCGCGTTTACCAACCGCGACAACTGTATCCGCCGCGAGAATAAAAGAACCTTTATTCCGCGCGGCAACAGCCATTGCCTTTTCAGTCGCCAGTCTGCCAGCCAGTTTATTGGGAAGTTCGCCTTTGAGAGGTTCTTCAGGAATATCAGCTGGATCGATCTTGTCAGCCGTTATTCCAATTTGTTTAAGAAGCTCTTGCCTGCGCGGGGAGGCCGACGCGAGAACAAGTGTCTGAGAGGACGTCGGTCCCATTCCATAATCCGATAGCAGGCCGGTGTCTGATGCACGCGATGGCGTGCCTGAAGAATCCTCTACCTTCATTGAACCCTATTTATATCGGAATGTAATCCGACCTTTGGTCAAGTCGTAAGGTGTCATTTCAACAGTAACCTTGTCGCCAGCCAGGACGCGAATACGGTGTTTCCGCATTTTACCTGCTGTATGGGCAAGGACTTCGTGATCATTTTCAAGTTTTACCCGAAACATCGCGTTAGGGAGCAGCTCCGTTACGGTGCCTTCAAACTCTAAAAGCTCTTCTTTAACCATAAATTACCTAAATTTGTTGTTGCAATTTGGGTGCAAAATGAGGCCCCTTCCGCCAAAAAGCAAGCTTTTGTTTGATAAAATGCTCAATTTAGTGGGAAATGCGGGCTTTACGTAGACGCTACCGTGATCAGTATACCACAAATTCATACAAGAGGATGAGGGCTTGTTGAAAAACGGCTTCTAATTTTCTGATAAAGATCATCTCGAACATGGCGATAGGAGTTAAGTTTCATCTCCCGGTTCCCCTCTGTTAATGAGGGATCAAGCGTCAACCAGAACTCAACTTCAGTGGCCGTTGCTCTCGTCATTTTCTCTGATTTATTTTTGGCCTCAGTAGATAGGGCAATGATAAGATCAAAGGAGTCATCTTCCAGGTCTTCAAAGTTTTTCGAAAGATGAGCGTCCGCATCCAAACCAATTTCATCGAGAACTTCGATTGTAAATCCATCAATTTCGGTGGCGCGAACACCAGCACTATCCACATAAATAGTATGCCCAAACAGGCTTTTTGTGATGACTTCTGCCATGGGAGATCGAATGCCGTTATGGGTACA
>JAESPT010000292.1 GCA_016765515.1 Sneathiella sp.
AGACGGGGGAGGGATCAAAATTTGCAATATCGAAACTGTCATTCATGACATCAAGGTATAAACCAAGGACTGTTGTCAAACCAGTCCTCAAGTGACCGGTTAGCGGATTAGTTTGTCAGTTGATTCGTTCTGCATTTTTAGAAGCGCTTCATTATATTCGCGAAGCAAGTCCTTGTAATGTAGTAAGCCGATAAGGCGGATGCCAGAGGTGATATCTACAACAGGAAGGCAATCCAGTTCCGTTTCGTTGAAAATGATTAATGCAGCCTTTAGACTCGTATCAGGGTGGACTTGTGGGCTCCCTTCCTGTGTTAAATCAATAGCAGTCAGATCTTCATCAATATCATCCCCAAATACATGAGGTTTTAAATCGGCAAAATCTATACGCCCAATGAATGACTGGTTCTTCGGATTTACCACAATAAATTTGTCATGCCGGGTATTACGGGCAATTTCTCTCAATTCAAGCATAGGGGTACTGTCCGGTATTTCTATAAATTCCCGGTCCATGATACCGCGCACCTGCCGGTATTTAAGATATCGAAGAGCGCCGCTTTCCTTTACATCCAAATTTCTCATGGCCAGTTGAGTTTGAAAAATACTGCGTCCGATGATCTGCTTTGTGATTAAGGTGGCAACGGCAACAGCAACCATCACGGCAATGGCGATCTTGTAATCACCGGTCAGCTCAAAGACGATCAAGATCGTTGATATCGGTGCTCCGAGAACGGAACAGGCAACGGCGGTCATTCCAATAATGGCATAGAGCCCATGACTAGCTGCCATCTCAGGAAAGACCGAGGCGGCGATAATGCCAAAGGCACCACCAGTCATGGCCCCCACAAAGAGGGACGGAGAAAAGAAACCACCGCCAAGACGACTACCCATTGTAATGGCAACGGCAATTGTTTTTACAACGATTAAAGAGAGTAATAATAGGAGACCATATTGTTCGTTTAAAGCACTGTACGTCGCTTCATATCCAACACCAATGATCTGCGGAAAAAACAAAGCAATGATGCCAAGGGCCAATCCACCAGCAGCAGGACGTAAAATAGTGGGGATCTTTAATTTGTCTATTGTCTGTTCTGAAAATTGCATACTCCAGATAAACAATAGAGCAACCACGGCGGACACCACGCCAAGTAAAGCAATGGCAGGCATTTCCCACCAGGAAACAATCTGGTAGTTGGGAATGATAAAGGCTGGAAAATCTCCAATATGAATGCGGGTTACGACGGTCCCGACGACTGCGGCTATGACAATGGGAGCGACAGCTTGTGTTGCAATGGATCCTATCACCACTTCAAGGGCGAAAAACATTCCGGCAATTGGGGCGTTGAATGAAGCGGCTACGGCCGATGCAACACCACATCCAATGAGAGTAGTATAGTGGCTGGAGGGTATGCGCATGAATTGACCAAGCTGGCTAGCAAGCATAGCGCCAAAATGAACAACAGGACCTTCACGGCCGCCAGATGCCCCCGTGCCCAATGATATGGCACTGGTCATAAAAGCACCAACACCGGGCAATAATTTCATTTTCCCGCGATTGATCAACACGGATTCGATAACATCCGCCACCCCTTGAGGCCTTCGCTCTGGCATAATAAATTTCAGTATGACGCCAATGATAAGTCCGCCAATTACAGGAACCATCATAATTTGCCACCAGGGGAGGTGAGCTGCTTCGGTGACGACAAGTTCACTGCCAAATCCATAGAACAGGGTCTGGATTTCACTAATGGATATTCGAAAAGCCAGAGCACCATAGCCCGCAAGAAGGCCAACAGCTAAAGAGCAAACGGTAAGTTTGAGAGACAGGTTGCCCCGAAGAGATTTAAAAGAAGAGAGAATGCCCATTTTTTTTATAGTATGCCCATTGTCGGCCATGATAGTTCTGCAATCCCGCATCGCGTCAAAAATTTGATAGAAAGCCTGTTTATTAACAATCAGATCCCCATCGCTCTTTTTTCATTTACTCAATAGTCTCTCACATTGGTTTTAAATATTTGTCAGCCCATTTAAGGGTTTCTGATGTTTTCCTTGATGGTTTATATTCACAACCAATCCAACCTGAATATCGATTTTCAATTAATCTATTGAAAAGATATGAATAATTAATTTCACCCGCATCCGGCTCATTTCGGCTGGGGGGATTGGCAATTTGAATATGCTGCGTAATGGGAAGTAAATTCAAAAGGTAGTGAGTCAGATTACCGTGAATTTTTTGGCAATGGTAAATATCAAACTGAAGTCCAAGACGATCAGAACCAATCTCAGAAATAATCTCTGTAGCCAGAGTAAAATCATTGAGGAAATAACCTGGCATATCGTCTGTATTGATAGGCTCAATAAGCAGTGTAGTCCCATAGGGCTTACTGAGCTCCAACGCCTTATTGAGCGCTTGAACAAAGCCCTGTCTTTGCTGACCTTCGTCCAAGCTTCTGTCCGTTAATCCTGACATGACATGTAATCGTTGGCAGTTTAGCTCAGCTGCGTAATCAAGGGCTTGCCGAACTGTATCCAGAAATTCGTTTTCTCGGCCCGAAAGACTGGCGAGACCGCGTTCTCCTCGATCCCAATCACCAGGAGGCAGGTTAAAGAGAACCTGTTCCATTCCGTTATCTTTCAGACGTTTCGATAGTTCGTATGCGTTCCAGTCGTAAGGAAAAAGATATTCTACTCCTTTGAAACCATCGCCAGCGGCAGCCTCAAATCGGTCAAGAAACGGAAGTTCCTGATACAGAAAGCTGAGATTTGCCGCCAGTTTTATCATGAATTTTTACGGCCTATTTCGTTTCTTCGACGATGGGCTTTGCGAAGGAAGGTGCTTGATCCCAAGGAAACAAAATCCATGTATCCTGACTAACCTCGGTAATAAAGGTATCGACGCGAGGACGCCCTTTTGGTTTCGCGTATAGGGTTGCAAAATGCGCTTCTGGGATCATATCACGCACGTATTTTGCCGTGATGCCACTATCCACCAGATCATCAACAATCAACCAGCCCTTGCCATTATTGGGAATATCCAGTCCTTTAATGATGTTTACTTCGCCAACAGATTTATCATCCCGATAGGCCGCGATACAAACGGTATCAATATGCCGAATGTCCAGCTCCCGTGCGACGATAGCTGCGGGTACCAATCCACCTCGTGTAACGGCGACGATGCCTTCAAACGGGCCGAGTTCAGTTAAACGCCACGCCAATGCCCGACCATTTCTATGAAGTTCCTCCCAAGAAACAGGGAAATACTTTGTATAGCTTGCGCTGTCCGCCATGGATCTAATCCTTGAAACAATAATGATGGTGTTGTTTAAACCGGCGTGAAATCTTTTAAAAGGGGAAGTTTTAGCGATCGTGCGTGATTTCTATTAATTTCACCAATTTTGCCGTATAAATGCAGATATGAGCGGAAAAAAGCCATCAATCGCACAAATGCGATATCTGATATTGGGGTATCACCAACCAGGCGGTAAGCTTCCTTTATTTGATCGTAACGGGCAGCAAATTAATCCAGCAACCATCAAAAGTTGCGTAATGCGAGGGTGGGCAGAGCATTGGTTTCAGAATCCAATAAAAAAAGACTGGTTGGTTTGTAAGCTCACTGACGCCGGTCGGGAAATCCTCGATCAATATCAAAATTCCTGACATTTCAATGAAAATTACGAGATGTTATCTGTGATGGTTGGCGCATATACGCTAAATTGCGCTATTAGTTGCTGGTCAGTATTGCAGGGGTGTGACACTGTCCCGCAGTATCATACTTACACGTGGGGGCATTTATGACAGGTACGATTACTCATCTTGTAATAGCTACATCTCTATTTCTTGGAATTCATATCATTCCGTCCAGTTTCTTGCGACAAACTATCGTCGGTAAAATCGGAACTGGCGCCTATATGGGGGTGTATAGCCTGATCTCCGCCGGATCGCTCATTTGGATGGTGATGGCTTTTAATGCAGCACCTTATGGGGCCGAATTTTGGCAAGTGGGAAGCTGGGGGCGTTATGTCGCCATAGCAGGAATGGTACTTGCTTCAATCTTGTTCATTGGTCCCTATACAGGAAAATCGCCTACCGGTATTGGCGGGCAAGGCTCTGTAAAAAGCGAGAATGCCCGCAGTGGCTTAAATGCCATTACGCGGCATCCACTCATGTGGGCCATAGCGATCTGGTCCAGTGTTCATCTGCTGAATAATGGTGATTTGAAATCAGTGATCTTTTTCGCGGGCCTCGGCGGACTAGCGCTCGCTGGAACTTTCCTGATTGATGCAAAACGTGCACATCAGCTTGGGGACGATTGGAACGACTATTCTGCTCATACGTCAAATATACCATTTTTAGCGCTATTGACGGGCCGAGCCAAATTATCCCTTAAGGCTCTGTGGTGGCGGGTTCTTATTGGCCTCGTAATTTTCATGGCCTTTTTCCATCTTCATACCCTGGTTATCGGTGTGTCGCCTTTTCCATTGTAGGACCGACACACCGGCCAGATGTTATAAAATGATGCAGGTCGTGCTGCCGTGGGCGTAGATTTTACCGTCTTCGCCGACGAGCCGCGCTTCGGCGGTGGCAATTTTCCTGCCCTTGTGAACCACTTTCCCCGTGCAAGTAACCTTTCCCATGCCCGGTTGCATGGCGCGAAGGTATTTTACGTTCAGATCAACAGTCGTATATCTTTCGCCTGGCTCAAGTGTTGTATGAATACTGCAACCCAAAGCGGAATCCAGAAGGGTCGCCGCATAACCGCCGTGAATTGAACCGATGGGATTCATATGTTTTTCGCTTGGATATCCAACGAAAACAGTTTTGCCCTCGGCCACAGATTCCAGATTAAAATCCAGGGTTTCACCAATAGGAGGTCTGCTCCCGCTGGTGCCAAAAGCAAGTTTCATTTGCTCCAGTCCATTCAGATGGGCAAGAGTTTTGGTCATGTCTGATCTGTTATCTGGTTTGTTCATAATTTCTATGTCCCGAATTTGTACTTGATTTGAAGATAATCATTTTTGCCCAAACAAAAATATGCTAATTGTGAATATGGTTGATACAAATTTGAATAGATATGAATTGGGATTCTTACAGATATTTTTTGGCGGTCGCTGAAACTGGCAGTCTTTCTTCTGCGGCTCGATTACTCTCGGTAAGCCAGCCAACAGTGGGGCGACAAATTGCCGAGTTGGAGGATCGCCTTGGAACACGATTGTTTGAAAGAGCGTCTCACGGATATAAACTGACCCTGGCGGGAAAGCAGATCTTCAGTAAAGTGCGGGATATCTCCGCGGAAATCGGCGGTGTAGATCGCCGTATTGAAGGGCTTGATAAAGATTTCTCCGGGAGTGTCAGGATTTCAGCGACAGAAGGGTTCGGGGCCTATTGGGTAACCCGCAAACTGGCTGAATTACAGCAGATGTATCCGCAAATTGTTTTTGAACTTTTTCTCGATATCGTTGTGCTTGATACACGAAAAAGAGAAGCGGATATCGCAATCAGGCTTGCAAATCCTAAATCCAGTGCGTTGGTCGGGCGGCGCGTTGGCAAAGTCGGATTTGGGCTTTACGGATCTAAAGGATATTTGGATCAGTATGGAACGCCAAATTCAATTGGTGACTTGCAAAATCATAAATTTATCGATTGGCATTTTAAGGAAAAAGGGTTTGCGCTTACTGCTGCACTGGCAAACTTGATTGAACCTTCTCAAGTGGTTTTTCGAACAGATACCGTGGCAGCTCAGATTGAAGCGATCCTGCAGGGAGTCGGATTAATTCTGGCGCCTCATTACATGGTTCCGAAAAATGCGGACATCCTGCGTTTGCTGGAGGAGGATATCGATCAAACAGAAGATTTATGGATTCTGACGCATCGCGATCTCCAGCAGACCACAAGGATAAGGGCCGTCATTGATTATTTGACAAATGCGATCAAATTCGATGCTGATTATCTGGAGCATGGATAGGGGCCCAATGCCCCTATATTTGAGATAACTAGCCTGTGAAGTATGCGATCAGTAAGTAAATTCCCGCAGCCATTAAAGCGGCGCACGGAACTGTGATGACCCAAGCCGCGATAATGGTAAGAAAATGAGAGCGGCGCACAAGTTTTTTACGTTTGGAGTTTCTTTTACTATCTTCAGAAATTGGCAGGTTACTTTCGGGATGAATTTTTCCTTTGCGCAGTTCACTTCTCAACAGTCGAGCCCGGCGTTCCGTATCCCATTCACGGTAGAAACCAACACCGAAAATGGCACCGACAGCAATATGGGTTGAACTCACAGGCAGTCCGAGGGCCGATGCGATCAAAACCGTGATGCCGGCTGATAAAGACACACAAAATGCCCGCATAGGATTC
>JAESPT010000293.1 GCA_016765515.1 Sneathiella sp.
ATCATAAAGGGTCCCGCCTAACCAAACCCCGAGAAACGCTCCGAGCTGATGCGAGAAGAAAACGATGCCGTACAACGTTCCCATATATTTGAGGCCATAAATCTGCGCCACCAGACCAGAGGTGAGCGGAACAGTCGCCAACCATAAAGACCCCATGACAAGGGAAAACACAACAACTGTGGTCGGTGTCATTGGCATCATGATGAAAGCCACAGCGGCCACGGTGCGCCCCACATAAATGATCGCAAGCAAATATTTCTTTGAATAATTTTTACCGAGCGCACCCGCGATAATCGTGCCAATGACATTAGTGGCGCCGATAAGGGCGATAGAAAACGCCCCCAATGCGGATGTTGTGCTAATCCCAAGACTTCTCAAAACACTGTCCGGCGCAATTGCCGAGCAAATCTCTGTGACATAGGCCGGAAAATGCGCTGTGAAAAAACCCAGTTGAAACCCGCAGGAAAAAAAACCCAAAAAAATCATGGCGAAGGAAGGATCATAGAACGCTTTTAATAACGCCTGCCCCATGGTTTGATCCCGCTCTGCCTGTGTCGCCATAGGGGCGCTGGACCGCATGAACGGTAAAACGAGCAGGACAAGCAAAATCCCGACGGCAAAAATAAGAAAAACCTGTGACCAGTTCATGGATTGCAAAAGGTAACTTGCGATGGGCGGTCCAAAAATCTGACCGGCAGAGCCCGCCGCCGTGGCAATACCGAGGGCCATTGACCGGTTTTCATCAGAGGATGCCCGACCAACAACAGCCAGGATGACACCAAATCCCGTGCCAGCAACACCAAAACCAACAAGAATTTCCAGGAACTGATGTTCGATGGGGGTTACGGCGTAACTGCTTAAAACAAGCCCGGCGGCATAAGTGATCGCCCCAAGGATGATCGCTTTTCTTTCGCCGAATTTTTCAGCTAAGGCAGCGAAAATTGGCTGCCCAACTCCCCAGGCAAGGTTTTGGATCGCAATCGCCAAAGAGAATTCTGACCGCAGCCAACCAAATTCCTCAGCAATCGGGATCTGAAAAACCCCAAAGCTCGCCCGGATCGCAAATCCAGCCATCAGGATAATACTGCCGGCAATTAAGACAGGCGTAAATAAATTTGATTTCTGTTGTGTCATTTTTGAACGAAGACCTATTTGGAATAATGGGTCAGTTATAGTGTCTTATATTATAAATAACCACCTATTTGTGACGCAAAACACCTTTGCGCTGAGCGGAATTATTCTGCGCTATCTCTTTGAAAGGCCGACAGCAATTAGAAAAAACAGGAGGCCGATCAGCGGCGCGGCAAGGAGTACTTTCAAGACCAAATCATATCCCCCCACGGCCCAAACTAAAGAGCCAATTAACGCTGCAAAGGCAGAGCCAATCATATAGGGAACCGATTGGATTCCGGATTTGAGACCGTAATTTTCCGCCCCGAGGATATGACGCGAAACCATCGGTTTCATGATTGTCATGATACCAATTCCGCTGCCTTGAAGAATAATGAAAACAAAAAGAAGTTCCGGGATTTCGGCCGCCCCCATCATTGCCACCGTCGCCAGTGCGACAAACAGAAAACTCACCATAACACCGATGATGCTCGAGACATGCCGCTCCAACACCATCATGGTAAAACGTCCCAGAACCTGCATCGGTCCCATAAAGGTAACAGCAATAATAGCCAAATCGGGATCAAACTGACGATCCTTCAATAGCAGGAGGAAATGATTAATAATCGCGTTGTGGTTCATATATAAAAGCATGAAACCAAAGGCGAGAAACCAGAATTTTGCCTCCAATAGGAAGCCATATCGATGACTGTTTTTCGAAACAGTCTCGCTCTTTTCTTCCTGATCCACATTATTGTTGCGCTCAATCGCGCGGGCTCCAATCCAAATGAGCGGCACACCGACAAAGCAAATCAAAATAACAAACACCAAGAGTGCGAACCGCCAGCCCGCGAAATCTGAAATTAAGTGGGAGACGGGGAAAGTGACAGTTCCGGCCAATCCGGCAACCAACGTAATGATTGTGATCGGTCGTTTTGCTTCCAACCCCTTATGGCGAAGAAGAAATGAAAAGCAGGGCTCATACAGACAGCAGGCCATACTTGCGCCTAGAACAACCCAGATCCCATAGAATACAGGAAGGGTCGAGACAAAGCCAAGCACACCGATGAACACCCCGCCAAGAAGGCCGCCACCTGCCATCAGCAATGGGCCATGGCCCTTATCAATCATTCGTCCGACAAGAGGAGAGACAAGCGCAGTTGTGACAAGTGCCATTGTCAATGCGGCCGTCATTTCAGACTTTGACCAGCCAAACTCAGTTTCCCAACGAACGATGAGGGCTGGGAAAATATAATATATTCCAGCCCAGAAAATTGTCTGACCGAAAGCCATAGACCAAATGGCACGCTTATCATTCATGGAAAGGCTCAAGACTTTTTATTAGAAGAGCAATAAAGAATTCGCCCTTTGGTTTTATATCGCCATCCTACTGCGCCAAATATCCACCATCAATAGGAATTGCACTCCCTGTCATGAATTTTGCTTTGTCTGATGCCGCGAACAAAATTCCCGCTGCGATATCCTCCGGCTGGCCGAAATGCCCGATGGGGTGCATTTTTCTCAGTTTTTCACCAAACGATCCTGGTTCCCCCTGTGTTTTCAAAACTCCGGCTACCATGGGTGTTTCAATATACCCTGGCATAATGGAATTTACGCGAATTTTATAACCATATTGGGCACAGTAAAGCGCGGCTGCCTTTGTGAAATTTTTCACTCCGGCCTTGCTCGCGCAGTAACCGGGAGCGGCAAAAATACCGACATCGGCAGCGATGGAGGCAATATTGACGATAGCCCCGCCGCGCGCTTTCATTTCCTTGATGGCAAATTTGACTCCCAGGAAGGTGCCGTCCAGGTTAACCCCGTTTTGCATCTGCCATTCTTTCAGGCTCATCTCCTCCAAGGGGGTGGAAATTGCAATCCCGGCACTGTTGACAAGAATGTCCAGTTGGCCAAATCGATCTTCAAGAAAAGTGCGAACAGTCTCCCACCCTTCTTCTGTTGACACATCATGCTTGCAAAAAGCGACATTTTCTTTCTGAGGAACATTCTCGCAGAATTCTTTGCCCGCCTTTTCGTTGATATCCGTAATCAAGACTTTCGCCCCTTCGTCTAAAAACTGACGCGCGGTTTCCTTTCCGATGCCGGATGCACCGCCGGTAATCAGCGCAACTTTCCCTTCAAATTCTCCTGACATGATATATTCCCCTTTTTATTATTGTAATTTATAGACTCTTCAGATTTTTTTCGACATAGGTGATAAACACCTCTGCGGCTGGCGTTAAATGCCTCGATTTACTCCGGGTTACAGCCAATGCATGGGTTGGAAGTCCGAATATATTGTCCAGTAAACCAAACTGATCTTTCAAATGCCGAAATTCCGGATCTGTATAGAAGACAGGCGATGCAGCATCTGTATTCTGTATGATTTCCCGGACCAGATCAAAATCATCACACAGATAATGAGGGCGAATTTGTTTTGTCCCGCGCTTGTTCAAGACCCGCTGTAGATCACTGTCAATTGGCTCTATTGACGACGACTGTATCCACGGAATTTTTATTAAATCCTCGATAGTTACAGTCTTTTTCTCCATCAAAGGATGATCTTTTCGAATAAGAATTTTACAAAATAAATCCCGGAG
>JAESPT010000294.1 GCA_016765515.1 Sneathiella sp.
GAAAACGCCTATCGATGTCATCGGAACGGGCTCCTATTTACCGGAAAACTGGTCCGAAACCTATGCTACTGCCGACGTCATTTCCTATGGTGGTAAGCCAAGTGTTAAGCTTGGGCGCGAATTTTTGCTGAAAAAGGATAAATAGCGTCTCATATTGAATAGTGGTCCCCAAGAGCAGGCGATATATCGCGTGTCTTGGTTTTTTTACGGATGATTTGCCGGGATTACATCTATGGGTACTGCACTATCGGCTTGCTGGCCACTGCTTCTTGGTATTGGGTTGATGATGCTAGGCAATGGTTTGCAAGGCAGCCTGCTGGGTGTTCGTGCCAATCTTGAAGGATTTTCCACCGCGATCACCGGTATTGTCATGTCCGGCTATTTTGTCGGCTTTTTGTTTGGCTCTATCATCACACCGAAAATTCTAGCAACTGTTGGACATGTGCGTGTTTTTGCTGCTCTGGCATCTTTGGCGTCAACGGCGACCTTGTTACATGCGGTTTTCCCTGATCCTTTTGTTTGGACGCTAATTCGTATTGTTACCGGGTTTTGTTTTGCTGGTTTGTATATTGTCAGTGAAAGTTGGCTGAATGATACGGCAACCAACGAGACACGCGGACAGATCCTGTCCTTTTATATGATGATTGTGTTTGGCTGCATGGCGGCGGGTCAGTTTTTACTCACTCTGGCAGATCCGGGCGGTTATAATCTGTTTATTATTATATCGGTTCTTGTGTCTCTTGCCTTGATCCCCTCAGCCTTGACGGCGTCTCCAGCCCCAAATATGGATCAGCCCAAACGTTTGAGTATCGTCAAGCTGTATAAAGTCTCCCCAACCGGGGTCATCGCCATGATTGTTGTTGGCATGGCGCAAGGCGCTTTTTTCTCAATGGCGGCGGTCTATGGTGGTTTGATTGGTCTATCCCTTGCCCAGATATCTGCTTTTATCAGTTTGGTGATTGTCGGTGGTGCTTTGCTGCAATTGCCCATCGGGCGGCTCTCAGATAAATTTGACCGGCGGCAAATCATTTTATTGACGGCAATATTTACGGCTTTGAGTGCGGTTGCTGTTTTCTATCTGCAAGACTTTGAGGATAAAACCTGGTTTATGGTTGGAGCGGCGGCCTTTGGCGGTTTCTGCATGCCGCTTTATTCTCTCTGCATTGCTTATACCAATGACTATCTGGAGCCGGATGAAATGGTGGCCGCCAGTAGTGGTCTGATTTTGGTCAATGGTGTCGGCGCTGTGGTTGGTCCGGTCGCAATTTCGTCCTTGATGGCTTATTATGGAGCGTCAGCATTTTTTGTGTTCCTTGCGGCAGCCCATGTTTTTATTGCTGTCTTTACCCTTTACCGAATGTCAATCACGGACGCGGTCCCTCTGGAAGATCAGGGCGATTTTGTTGCTATGCCCATGCGCTCAGGTACCATCGCGGCAACCATGAACCCGGAAACAGAAGAATGGGAAGAGACGGTCGAAGAGGTTGTTCCCATTCTTCCCTTCGGTCTGAGTAAGGCGCAGTTGTCCATCCTGGCGGATTTGACTGACGGGGACGATGACGATGAAGAAAATGATCTGATGGATGACGGACCGTCTCTTTGGAATAGAAATGGCTGAGGTGATAGAGAATTTCTTTGATCTGGATTGAGAACGTCATGGCGTGAAATGTTCTTCACTATTTAAGAAGGGGTCTCTTTTTTCGTCGCTGGTCTTAGATATTCTTCCGACAATTGATCATATCGACCAGACTGTTTGATGGTATCCAGTGCAGATTGCCATTTAGCGACTTCTTTGTCAGGAACTTGATTTGAAAAGGATATACTGCCTTCGGATTTATAGAGGGGTATCATCGTATTGTTAATTTGTTTCGGATCTATATTAGCGTTTCTCAGGACACCTAAAAGATCTAAATGAGAGATAACCGCATACCGAACACGGTTATTCACCAACATCTTGAAACAGTTTTCATATGTATTGAGAATAATGTTGGTAAATCCATGTTTTATAGCTTCAGTAATCTGGGCACTTCCACGAAGGACACATATACTCATACTTTTGGCTTCTTCCCGATTATTTAGATTTGACGGTTCTGCACTTAGATCGTAGAAAAATGTGGTATCTTGGGTGAGAGGCCCAACAAATTTCATTATTTTTAATCGATCCTGCCGTTTTATCACGTTAAACAACGCATATTGTTTTCTATTGGCGATGATCATCTTCAACGCTCTTTTAAAAGGGAGTGTTTCGATCAGGCGAGAACTAACGTTAACTTCCATCATCATCTCGCGTATAAGTTCAATTTGAAAGGCGCGTCTTCCTGAATGTTTTATCCCTCTCAATTCACCCTTTGAATCCAGATAGGAATTTCCTTTAACACTATGGGTTAAAAAAGTTATTTCGGAGGAATAAGATGAACTGGACGCCAGTATGATGAACAAAACTGTAGATATGATTTTTGCAACCATCTGTGAATATCTCTATCGGAATAGGCGTGTTCGTTACAAGTTACTTGCTTCACTGAAAGAGATATTCAAGAAGTTTCCAAAGGATACAAGCCGTTTTTCAATCGCGTAAAAAGACTATTGTGCGGCGTTAGTCACGGAATAACGCTGATTGAACGGAAAAGTGTTCTATTCTTGAAACTCTCCATTGCTGGAAGGCTAAAGGGGCGTTAAAACCCTATTATGACCAATAAATTACGCATCGCAATGGCCCAGGCGAACCCGAAGCTGGGAGATATTGCCGGAAATGTAAAACTCGCTCAGGAATTTCGCAGTGAAGCGGAAGCCCATGGCGCTGATCTTGTTGTTTTCCCTGAATTGTTTCTGTGTGGTTATCCCCCGGAGGACCTGGTTTTAAAGCCTGCCTTTATTCGGAGCATTGAAGCGGCGATGAAGGATCTAGCTGAGCTGACCCTTGACGGCGGGCCCGCCATGTTGATGACAGCTCCCATGATGGATGATGGCAAGCTTTACAATGCGGTATGTCTGATGGAAGAGGGTAAGATCTCGGCCTCACGGTATAAAAACAAACTACCGAACTATGGCGTGTTTGACGAAGTGCGGGTGTTTGAACCCGGACCGCTTCCAGGACCCATTCCGTTTAAAGGCGTGCGTTTGGGCGTAATGATCTGCGAAGATATGTGGTTTAGCGACGTGGCTGAGTGCCTTGAGGAGACCGGGGCCGAATTGCTGATCGTGCCCAATGGTAGTCCATTTGATCATGAAAAAGTCGATGCACGGCTGAATTACGCCGTAGAACGTGTGATTGAGACCAAATTACCGTTAATGTATGTGAACCAGATTGGCGGCCAGGACGAACTTGTTTTTGACGGGGGATCTTTTGTTCTCAATGCGGATCGATCCTTGCCGGTGCAAATGAGTTGCTGGAAAGAAGATCTGCTGGTGACAGATTGGGTGCGGGGCGAGGATGATACCTGGTCTTGCCAGCCCGGTGAATTGAAAGATCCAGGCAGTTCCATGGA
>JAESPT010000295.1 GCA_016765515.1 Sneathiella sp.
AAACGGATGAAAGTTGCGGTGGAGAGGTTGCAGGACTCCGTTGATGCAATGCTCACGGCGACGGATGCTTTGTTCACGGATGAATCACGCGACATATTTGAAGCGTACAAAATGTTCGCTCATGATAAGAGTTGGCTGAAGCGTCTGGAAGATGCCATTCAAACGGGATTAACGGCTGAAGCCGCGATTAAACTCGTCCAGGATGACACACGCAATCGTATGAAACAGATATCTGATCCTTATATTAGGGAGAGACTGTCTGATTTGGATGACCTTGCCAATCGTTTATATCTGCATCTGGAAGGGGTCAAAGGAATAGATCGTCATCATTTACCGCAAAACACTATCGTGGTTGCGCGGAATATGGGGGCTGCCGAACTTCTTGACTATGACAGGGTTCATCTAAAGGCGGTTGTGTTGGCAGAAGGAACTCGAAGCAGTCATGTTGCAATTGTCGCTCGAGCTCTTGGAATACCGGTTATTGGTCAATGTGCAGAAATCTCTGATGCTGTGGAACAGGGTGACGCCATTATGGTGGATGGAGAGCACGGGCAAGTGTTTTTGCGTCCTGGCGATGATGTCATTCAAGCTTTTGATCGTAGTGTACGCCATAGAGAAGAACGTCAGGCCAAATATGCGGCGCTTCGGGATAAGGAAGCCATCTCCAAGGATAAGAAAATTGTTGGTTTGCATATGAATGCAGGTTTGTTGATCGACTTGGATCATTTTGCAGAAGCGGGAGCGGATGGCATTGGTTTGTTCCGGACCGAACTTCAATTCATGGTTCGCTCTCAGATGCCAAAAGTGGATGAGCAAACTGAACTTTACACTAAAGTTCTGGATAAAGCTGGAGATCGTCCAGTCATATTCAGAACTCTGGATGTGGGGGGGGATAAAATTCTGCCATATCTCCAAATAAAGGAAGAGGAAAATCCTGCATTGGGTTGGAGAGCGATACGCATCGGATTGGATCGGCCTGCATTGCTCAAAGCGCAACTTCGGGCAATGGTTAGGGCCGCGGCGGGGCGCAATCTTTCCCTGATGTTTCCAATGATTGCTGAAATGGCTGAATTTCTCGAAGCAAAAGCTATCCTCAAGAAAGAAATTGCACGAGCTGCTCAGCAATCTGGAGGGGCACCCAAAAATGTCCGGGTTGGGACAATGATAGAAGTTCCCTCTCTTGTTTGGCAACTTCCGCACCTTTTAAGAGAAGCGGATTTTATTTCTGTTGGATCAAATGATTTGATGCAATTCTTCTATGCCGTCGATCGCGGCAACCCTATGGTCACGGATCGTTTTGATACACTTAGTTCCAGCTTTTTATCAATGTTACAGTATATTTGTGCCGAGTGCGCAAAAGCAAATGTCCCCGTTTCTGTGTGTGGAGATATGGCAGGTAAGCCTTTGGAATCAATGGCTTTGTTGGGCCTGGGTTATCGAAATTTATCTATGTCGATGGATGCGATTGGTCCCGTCAAAGAGATGGTGCTGAGTGCCGATATTTCTAAAGTTCAGACGTTTGTCATGAGCCTGTGCCGTTCAAAAGAATTCTCTGCCAGAGATCAATTGAGAGCATTTGCTAAAGATCATTCGATTATCATTTAAATCATTGATCTTAATTATTTTTTACAGATAATTATGAGATTGTAATTTATTATCTTTATGGCTTTTGGTTGTGATCATCAGTCGGCAAGGTGAATACGTAAATTAATGATGTGAAAAATATGGTTATTAAGAAAAATCTGGGATCAGAAAATACCCAACGCATTTTCCTAAAAAAAGAAGGCGCTGGTAAGAGTGAGGTTCGGAAAGAACCAAATTTATTTACGGAAAATTCAGATTTTGACACTGATAATGACTCGACCTCAAACGAAGGATTTCACTCGGAAAAAGAAGCATCTTTGACAGTTGGCGAGCGACTTCGTTTTGCACGGGAGAGTAAAAGTTATTCGTTGCATGAAATGGCAGATACTCTTCGTTTGAGACCAAGACAAATTCAAGCTTTGGAAGATGGTGATTATGATAATTTACCAGGGCAAGCATTCGTCATTGGTTTTTTGAGATCATATGCCAACGCGCTTGGGCTTGATGCTATTGCTATTGTCGAACTATACAAACAAGAACATGCTGGGGAAATGACTATACCCCAGCTGACGTTTCCTGAACCGACTTCAGAAGGACGTATGCCTGGTTCAGGTTTGTTGATAGGAACGTGTTTGGCCGCTGCGGTTGCTTTCGGAGGGTGGTATTTTTATCTAAATGAAAATAAAGGGGGAGTGGAGGTTGTCTCTGACCTTCCAAATCGACTATTTTCGAAATTGCAAAGTGCGATCGAAAGGCCGGATTTAGAGCAAAATAAACCATTGGAAACTCCTGAGTTGACGCAGTCATCGATCCTGGAAAAGCAACAACCTGAAACCCAAGTATCTCAATCGAATCAAACAGATATTCAGAAAAATACTGTAGAAATTGAAGCCAGTCAGTCTCCGGTATCAAATGTTCTAGCTGAAGATCAGGTGAGCGCCGTTATGCCTGAGACACCAGAGTTGACTGTTCCATCGGTAATGACAAGTCGCAGTGATTTACAATCCTCCGCTATTTCAATTACGGTTCCCGAGAATATTTCTCCAGACCAAGGTATTTCAGCGGCTCCAGATGAATTGAATGAGGAGAATGTAGAAAATTCTGCGGAGGTTATTGTTAAAGAAGATCCATCTCAAGCCAATTCTGTAGTTCTAGATATTGACAAAACTCTTGATAACTCAGATGCAGTTGTTGCTGAAAAACAAGCTGTTTCACAAAATGATGAAGAACAAATTGAAAAATTGGATGACGTAAATGAGCCAATAGGGACGGCATCAAATGTACCAGTTTTTGAACAGGAGACGTTGATCGAACAAGAACCGCAGCAGGAGAATCAAATATCAACAGAGTTATACGCGACAGATACAGATGATGTAATAGAGGCGACTTCTGATAATCTCGGCATTCAAAATACAGATGCTCGGGTTGTGATTATGGCGCACCAAGAAACCTGGATTCAAATCATTACAGAAGAAAATGCTATTATCCTCGAACGAATATTTGGGGCTGGGGATTCTTTTATGGTTCCTTCTCAAATGAATTTACGGCTGAATACAGCGAATGCTGCTGGGGTGGAAATTAGACTGGATGGCCAGGTACTATCGTCGTTGGGCGGAATCGGGGCTATTGTTCGCGAACTGAACCTAAATCCAGAAAGTTTACAAGAGCTGTTTTCGGTGGCTCAATAGGACGAAATATCAGTACTCTGAACTGTCAGAGATTCTTGTGCTTGA
>JAESPT010000296.1 GCA_016765515.1 Sneathiella sp.
CTGTCATCGACCAGCAAAACACGTTGCATGGAATTTGCGCTGCCAAATGCTGCCGTTTCACCAGCGCCAAACCAATCACCAAAACATTTTTGTAAATAATAACCAACATCGATGATGTCAGTAGCCTGACCACGAACGACCGCGCTACCAATCATACCGTCAACATTAGACGCCATTTCGACATTCAAATTCTCGTCCACAATATCAACGATTTCATCAACCACCAGGCCCATTGTCCTGTCATTATCGCTAAAGACAAGGATTGGCTGACGGCCCGATTCAACAATTTTCGCTTTTTCGTTGATCGTAACCAACGGCATTATTTTACCGCGATACTGGACAACCATCTGATTGTTTGTAATTTCAATGGTATCCACTTCGACTTCTTCAAGCCTTGCAACCAATGAAAGCGGGACCGCCTTGGGCTCCTTGCCACCTGCACGGCAAATCAGCAAGGCAACTTTATCGGAATCTGAGGAAACCCGCTGAGCTTCTTCTTCCACCCTATGATCTCCTATCGCATTTTCGCCAGATTTTGCAGCGATTCCGTTTGGATCTAGGATCATGATCACACTGCCATCGCCCAAAATCGTATTTCCAGAGAAGATGGAAAGATCTCTCAAGATCGGTGCAACAGGTTTCACAACAATTTCTTCAGTATCAAAGACACGGTCGACGACAATACCAAAGGTATAGGCCCCAACCTGCGTTACGATGATAAAATCTTCCGACCCTTTTATTTCACTTTGTTCTGCAACTTCATCTGCTGCAGTTTGCAATCGCAAAATTTCGTTGAGATGAACGAGCGGTAAAAGCCTATCACGCAATCTCAAAACGGGCGTTTCATTGATCATTTCTATTGTATTATCACTGCGTCCATCAGTCGATGCACGAACCAGCTCAACGACACTGATTTGCGGAACAGCGAAGCGCTCACCGCAACATTCAACGATCAGCGCAGAGACAATTGCCAATGTCAGAGGGATCTTGATGGTAAAGGTTGACCCTTTCCCTTCCTCGGATTTCAGTTCAATCGTTCCGCCAATTTTTTCAATATTAGACCGAACAACATCCATACCAACACCTCGGCCGGAAACGTTGGTTACTTTTTCCGCAGTGGAGAAGCCTGCCCGCATGATAAAGTTCTGGATCTGTTGGAGGCTCATGCTCTCAAGCTCACCCTCTGTCGCCAGACCGTTTTCAAGCACTTTGGCTTTGATCTTTTCGCTATTCAATCCACGACCATCATCCGTGATGGTAATAATAATGTGTCCGCCTTCATGATACGCATCGAGAATGACCCGACCTGTTTCCTTTTTGCCCGCAGCCACTCGTTCTTCTGGTGTTTCAAGTCCATGATCCGCTGAATTACGAACCATATGCGTTAGAGGATCTTTAATAAGCTCAAGTACTTGACGGTCAAGTTCCGTCTCAGCACCATGCATAATAAGATCAATCTTCTTATTCAAATCATGACTAAGATCACGGACAATACGAGGCAGTTTGGACCAAGCATTTCCGATGGGCTGCATCCGGGTTTTCATTAACCCTTCCTGCAATTCGGTTGTGACATGGCTCAGACGCTGCAACGGGACTGTGAATTCGTTGTCATCCATTCCGCGAACCATCTGCAATAGTTGATTGCGGGTAAGAACAAGCTCACTCACCATGGTCATCAGATTTTCAAGTAACTCGACATTTACCCGAATACTTTGGTTCGCAAGTGATACTTCCTTGCCACCAGGCTCCTTGGCAGGCGCAGCGGGTGTTTTTTCGACTTTAGCGGGCACTATTTTTGGAGCTGGGGTTTCTGAAACTGCTTCTTTAGGAGGTTCGATTTCGTCTGGTCCAGGAGCCGCATTAAAAGCAGCCTCCAAGTCTTCCATTGAAACTTCCCCAGGCCGTATCTCATCTCTCTCCAGAGGTTTAATAATCAAGTCAGGCTCATCATCTGGACCTGCTGCTGCCAGGAAAGCAGCTTCAAGCTCATCCTCAGTAGCCTCCACTATGGGCTTTACTTTTTCAGGAGCGGCGGCTTTTCCCGCTGGTGCTGCATCAGCTTTTGCTTCAGCTTTTCCGTAGGCAACTTCATTTAACCGATGGATTAAGTCGGAATCGTCACCCTCTGGCTCTTGCTCTGTTTGTTCGAGTGCTTCAAGGACGTCTTTTATTATGTCCATGGCTTCCAGAATAATCGTCACCACGTCTGCAGTGACTTTCAGCTCTTTATCCCGAATTTTACCAAGAACATTTTCACCCGCATGCGCAACAGCTTCCAATCGAGGAAGCCCTAGAAAGCCACACGTTCCTTTAATGGTATGAACGAGTCGGAAAATATTATCAATTTGACTTCCGTCGTCCGGATTTTGTTCCAACACAACCAATGCTGCGTCGACAATTCCGATATTTTCGTTAGTTTCCGTTAAAAACTCACTTAACAAGTCATCCATGGTGTTGCTCTCTCCCCGCATTTTGCAGGTTCACATATATATGAACTTATCTATCCCTATTTAGGACAGGATGCTCGAAAGAGGTTAACAAGCAGTTACGGTTAACAGCGCAGATACAAGAAAAAGGAAACTTATCTAAAATTATACAGATCTTGGGAAGATTGCCTAAAAAAAGGCAGGCAACTATTTGCACAAAAAGGCTGTAACAATCCGAATACAGTATAGAAGCAGCCTAATTCAAATCCATTTAGTTGGACTTGACCTGCAAGACCGCCAATTCGTCTTCCATAGCGGTTATTAGCAGCGAAAAATTGTTATTTTGGCATAAAGCCATCATATATTGAGCACCAACATTCTGTGCGGTCAGACTGTCCTCATCATACCCTTCAAGTATCGTACTGGTAATGTCTTCACGCAATCCAGCGCGAGGACCACTCGCCCGAAACTCAAAATTCCAACCAGCGTCGTCAACCTGCCCAGAAATTGCAAGTTTACCGCCTCTAGGAAGGGCGCCAGAGGCTATGGCAACCAAATTACAAATGACTTTGATCGCATCTTTAGACATATTTTCCGCGCCACCAGCATGATCCGGCCAGTCAAGCTCGACCTTACTATAGGTCATGAAAGCGCGGCTCAGGTTTCTGGCGTCTCGCAAAGACACCTCAGCCCCCATTCCGCCCGCAAGTCCAAATGCCAATCGGTAGAATTGAAGTCGTGCTCCAGCCTCACCCGCACTTTGGCTAACCAGCTCCATAGCCTGATCTCGCATATCAGCATTATTCTCATCCGCAAGAAGTTCAATACCATTATTTATCGCCCCTACAGGACCAATAATGTCATGACAGAGCTTTGAACTCATGAGTGCTGCAAGTTTAAGGTTAATCATTTCCCACCCGATAAAATGAACAAATTTCTTCTTCCAGATTGGAACACATTTTGTCGTATTGACAACAGTTTGCTATACTCCTTGTGTAACAATCAACTGAGTGATGTAAATATGTTAGCGTTTTTTTCCCCAGGACAATATGTGCGACATCCGCAAGAACCGGAATGGGGGGTTGGACA